>DATHGL010000209.1:0-8225 GCA_035317625.1 Gemmatimonadales bacterium
CACGGAGAAGGGAGCGGTCGCCGTATTGCCCGCAGTGACGTCGACGGTCTTCGAGGGCCCGCCGGTCACCGTGCAATTCGGCGCGACGTCCGAGAGCACCGCAGTATGACTGGCGACCGACAGATCTGCGAACGTGACGCCGCCACTGCTGGTGGACTCGATGTGCTGGCTGGTGGCTCCGTCGAGCGTGACCGTGTAGCCATCGGGGTCGGGGCTGGCGCCCGTGGTGTTGGTCGTCACCCTCAAGCTGCCCGTCGTGGGCGGCGGCGTGGGGCAGCTCACGGAGAATGAAACGCTGGCCGTGTCGCCGACCGTGACGTTGACGTTGCGGGACACGCCGCCAGTCACGCTGCAGTTCCCTGCCAAGCTGCTGAGCGCCACGGTGTGGCTCCCGGCGTCGAGTCCACTGAACGTGACGGTGTCGGCGACCCCGATCGGCTGGGTGGTGCCCGGGGTCACCGTGACCGTGTAGCCGTCCGGGTCGGGAGTCGCGCCCGTCGTGGCCGTGGTCACGCTGACGGAACCGGTCGTAGGGGGCGGGGGCATGACGTCGAACGAGTCGCTGTTCTGGGGAGGGAGCCCGCCGCCCGACGCCGTCAGCCGGTAGCCGGTCCCGGGCCGGTCGATCCGCAGGTCACGGAACGTGGCCACGCCGTTCGTGGCGCGGGCCGTATCCGTACCGCTGAGCGTGGCGTCGCTCGGATTCACCCCCAACCCGATCGTGATGAGGCTATCGGCGTCCGCGATGGGCGTCCCGGCCGAATCCACGACCGCGACGCGGACGGGATCGAGGAGCTGTCCCGCGCGAGCGGGGCCGGGGCGGGCGCTGAAGGCCAGGCTCGCCGGCGTCCCGTGCGACAGGGGTGGCCCGTTGCCGTTGCCGGTGAACAGCGAGTCGACGTGGCAACTGACGACGAGCGGCACCAGCCCCAGAACGAGGATGGTCTTCATCGTGGCCGACGGGTTGCAAGCGCCGCACCCGGCTGACCAGGTTGGAACGGACCTCCGGCAAGGCGCCTCGGCCCGAACCCCCTGACACACCTGCAGAGCGGGTGCAACAGGTGTGTTGTCGGCTCAGCAGGTGGTGGAGACGAGTTACGGGGGGGGGAGCACGGAGCAGGGAGCACGGAGCAGTACGCTCCCGTGCGGCGGACCCCCTAGCGCCGGAACAAACTGCTCTGTGCTCCCTGCTCTGTTCCTAGCTCCCTGCTCTGTTCGTAGAATTCGGAACCGTGGTGCGGCGAAACGATGGTGGTACCGGCCCCTGGCCCACCATCGTTCACCGTGCACAAGTATCGGTCCCTCGCGATATGGAAGCGTGCCCACGAGTTGCTGCTCCTCGTGCTGCGGGGGACCGACGCCGCCTACCACCCACGTTCACGGGCCTTGTTTGATCAGGTTCGCCGAGCGGTGATTTCGATCGAAGCGAACATCGTGGAAGGCTATGCGGAGCGAACTGCTCCGTGCTCGGTGCTCCTTTACAGCAGTAGGCGGTACACCTCCGCCGTCAGCTCCGCGGTGCGCTGCCACGTGAAGGTGCGCGCCCGCGCTCTCCCGGCGTCCACCAGCTCTTCCCGGCGTACGACGTCATCCGACAGGCTCTCGAGCGCCTGGACGTAGGCCGCCGGATCGCGCCCCTCCACCACCACCACCGCGTCGCCGCCGACTTCCTTGAGCCCTCCCGCCCCCGAGGTGACGACCGGCAGCCCCGACGCGAACGCTTCGATCACGGGATAGCCGAAGCCCTCGTACAGCGACGGGAACAGCAGCACGTCCGCCGCGCGATAGGCGCGCCGCAGGGTGCTCTCGTCCGCGAACGGCGCGGTGCGGATGTAGCGGCGCAGGCCCAGCCGCTCGATCAGCTGCTGCTGGTCGCCCGTGAACCGCCCGCCCACCTGCAACAGGTACGCATCCGCCTCGGCGCGGAGCCGCGCCACCGTG
This sequence comes from Gemmatimonadales bacterium, assembly GCA_035317625.1. Classification (GTDB taxonomy): domain Bacteria; phylum Gemmatimonadota; class Gemmatimonadetes; order Gemmatimonadales; family GWC2-71-9; genus AG41. The sequence continues at coordinate 1,942 of DATHGL010000209.1, forward strand.
TTGATCACCAGCGGCACGTTCTTCCGCTCCACGGTGCTCCCGACGTGCAGCACCACGAACGCGTCGTCGGGGATGCGCCAGTCGGCCCGGCCGCGGACCCGCGCGTTGGGCGCCTCCGAGAAGAACGCGCGGTCCACGCCGAACGGCACGACGCTGATGCGCCGGTCGTCGCCGAGCCAGGTGGCGAGCTCGTGCTTGAGCCACTCGGTGCCCACGATGTAGGCACGCGCCAGCCGCAGCGCCTTGAGGGTGCCGCGCAGGAACCGGTTGCGCACCCCCTCGCGCCACCCGTCGGTGGGCGAGCGCAGGATGATCACCGGCATCAGGTCGTGTACCGTGACGAGCGCCGGGCGACGCTGCACCCGCGTCACCATGTGCGCGTAGCCGTGATCCAGGATGTGCACCAGCTGCGCGCGCTTGGCCTCGCGCCGGAGCCACAAGGGATAAAGGAAGTAGCGCGCCACGTAGCGCTGCGGCTCGTGCAACGGGCCGGGGAGCACCAGCTTGGTGGGATCCACGTCCTGCGCCCACCAGCGCGGGTAGCCGCCCGATGTGCGTCCGTTCCCACGGTCGCGTGTCAAGTCTCCGATCGAGGCGGCGAGCCGCACCTCGAACCCGGGATCGGAGCCCTCGAGTCGATCGTACAGCCGGTGGGCGTACCGATCCATGGAGGGCCAGCGCTCCAACGGCAGATCGGGGACGAGGAGGACGCGGGTCATGGGACCCCGGGGAGAACGGAGAGGGGAGAGGTACGCTCCGCCGAGCGGCGGGTTGCGTCGCACCGGAGCGAACCTCTCCCTTCTCCCCTCTCCCCTTTTCTCATGAGACGATCTCTTTCCAGAAAGCCAGCGTTCGTTCCGCCACGGCGTCGTCGGAGAAGTACTGCATCGCCCGCGCTCGGCCCGCTTGCGCCAGGGGGCGGCGCTGGTCGGGAACGGCGAGGCGCCGCAGCGCCGCCGCGAGCGCCAGCGGGTCGTCGGGCGGCACCACGATGCCGGCGTCGCCGATCACCTCGGGCGTGGCGCCCCCGCTCGTGCCCACCACCGCCACCTCGTGCGCCATCGCTTCCGCCACGACGTGCGCCGCCGGCTCGGCCCAGGTGGGAAGCGCGCGCGCCGGGAGCACCAGCACATCCAACTCCGGCCACAGCTTGGGCACTTCCTCGGGCGGCAGGGCGCCGCTCCAGCGGACCCGCGCCGCGAGCCGCAAGTCGGACGCCAGCCGCTCCAGTCGCTCCCGGTCCGGCCCGTCGCCCACCACCGTCAGGTGCCAGCGATGGGAGCGGTTCTCCGCCAACGCCTGGAGCAAACTATCGAGTCCCCTCTCCGGCACCAAGCGGCCCACGCACCCGATCGCGAGACCCTCGTGATGCGCGTGCTCGGGCTGCGCCGGCACGTGCACGCCGAGCTGCGGGATCACCGCGACGCGGAGCCCGGACACGAGCCGGCGGACCAGCGCCGCCGCCCCCTCGCTGCCCGCGATCGCGCCCTTGAGCCGCCGCAGCGTGCGGGTGCGCCGCCAGCCGGCGAGCCAGGGCAGGGGGAGCGACACGTTCTGATGCGTGAGGAGCAGCGCGGGGAGCCGCAGCTGGCGCGCCGCCCGCACGACCTGCCGCGCCGCCGGCGCCGTGGGCTCTTCTTCGACCTGGATCAGATCGGGGCGTTTGTCCCGCAACAGCGCGTACAGCGCCCGGCGGCCGAACGTGAGCGTGGCGGCGTCGCCGTGGTGGCGGGCGGGGATGGGGAACACCTCCACGCCGTTCTGGCGCTCCCACGTCGCCTCGAGCGTGCTCCCCAACACCGTCTCGCGCCAGCGCTGCGGCACGCCCACCGTCACCTCGAGCCCGCGGGCCGCGAGCGCGCGCAGCTTCCCCCGGTTGGCGGGCGGGCTGTAGGTGTGGGAGATGATCAGGACGCGGTGCATGGCCCTAGAACGCGGAAGCCGGAAGTCGGAACGCGGAACGGGCGGGCCGACCTCGGTAATGTTGTTCCGCGTTCCGCGTTCCCACTTCCGCGTTCCCCATTTATATTTGCTCCCCTGCGGGCCCTTAGCTCAGGCTGGTTAGAGCAGCGGACTCATAATCCGTAGGTCCCAGGTTCAAATCCTGGAGGGCCCACCTTCCTCCCTCCGGTCGGGGCGGCGTGCATAACCTAGCGCGATTCGGGTATCTGCTCTACCAGCTGACGCTGCGGGACCTGAAGGCACGGTAAGACGTGTCAGTCAAGTTCGATTCGTCGGGGATGGTGTTGCGGCTGGGCTGTGCGATCGCGGCTCAGCCCCGTGGCTCGGCTCCGCGGGCGCGCCACACGCGGTACGCGCCGCGCGCCGCCGCCGCCCGTACCTGCCGCGCCCCCAGGTGGAGCGGCGACGTCGGCCGGGGCGCGGAGCCCCACTCCGCTCCCAGCTCGAGGCGCGCCCCTTCCGCCGCGAGCACGTCGGCGAGCCCGCCAGTGGGAGGGAGCACCCGCAACACGGACTGATGCCAGCGCAGGGCGCGTGCCAATTCGAAGCGCACCTCGCTGCCGCACACTGCCCGAGGCAGCGGCACGCCGGCGAGCTCCGCGGCCGCACCGAGCCAGGCGTGTGCGACGGCGACGGGCGCGGCCTCGGTCGTGCCGAGCCGACACGCGATGGCCTCCCAGTCGAGCGCCACGCCGGCGGCCAGGATCGCCGTCCCGTCCAACAGGAAGTGCAGGCGGAAGGTGGCAGCGCGATGCCGGACGGCGTGCGTCAGAGCGTGCCACAAGAGCTCCGTCACCGCCGGGACGTGGACGCGCACGCCGTGCCACTCGAGCACACACCCGCCGGCGGTCGCGCGGCGCCATGCCTCGGCGGACGACACGAGCGGCCCCGTGGACGTGTGGAGCTCCACGGCGACTCGGGCAGTGTTCCACAGCGGGGGCAGATGGAAATGGCCCGGTCGGATCGCGCCCTTCGGTCGCACCAGCTCGTATCCCGCGGCGCACAACCGCAGCCACGCTTCCTCGGCGCGGGCCGCGGGCACGAGCACGTCCACGTCGTGCGTGGCACGTGCGTCCGCGAACGGCAGTCGCGGCGCCAGGGCGCGCCGCGCCGTGCCCTTGAGGAGCACGTGGGGGACTTCGTGTGCCGTGAGCACGCGCAGCACGTCGACCGTCTGCGCGTCCACCAGGAGATTGCGGGCGGCGGTGTCGCGGGCGCGCTGTGCCAGCCACCCGGTGAACGGCCCACCCCCGGGCTCTGCCGCGCCGATCTGCGCCAGCCGGCGGTGCAGCCACAGCTCGCACCCCTCGAACTGGATGAGTCGATCCAGACCAGTCGCCGGCAGTGCGCGCCACGCTGCCCGCAGCCCCTCGGGCGCCACGTCGCCGCCGAGTCGCAACGTGGCGAGCAACAGGTCCGTGGGGTGCATCGTCACCCCGTCGCGGGATGACGCGGGTACCGGGTCGTCATGCGATGACCTCGGCCAGCCGTGCGGGATGCGCGAACAGGTCTCGTCCCAGCGTCACGCGATAACTCCGCGCCTGCCGCGACAGCGTGGTGAGCAGCGCGAGATGCGGCTCGGCGAGGTCGGGCTCGAGGATCACCCAGGCCGACCAGCGGATCAGCTCGAGCAGCGCCTCGCGCCGCCCCAGCGGTGCGGCGTGGGTCGCCGCGCCGTTCGCGCCGACCGACGTGAACAGGATGACTTCAGGCTCCACCCGCGAAATCCAGCGACCGCCCAGGTCCTCGGGCCAGTAGCCGACCTTGCGCCGCTCCGGGAGCAGTGTGACCCCGGCGCCCGCGACGGGCTGCAGCAGCCGGTGGCCGCCGGGACGCAGCGCGATGGGTGCGTGGTAGGCGATCGCGAGAACTCCCCGTGCGTGACTCGTCAGGAACGACACGTCGTCCGTTCCCACCCCCCACCCGCACGAGGCGAGCAGCGCCGCCGTGGTGGACTTGCCTGCCTCGGCGTTCCCAGCGATCAACCAGCCGCGCTCGTGCGGGTCGACCGCCAGTGCCGCGTGGATGTGGTGCCAGCCGGTGCGCCGCAGCAGGAACACCAGGACGGCGAGGAAGAAGGTCCGCAGGCACTCCTCGAGGCGCGCGGCCGCGGCCGGCGACAGCACGACCCACGCCGTCGTCGCGCCCGGTGCCAGCTCGGCCGTGGCCGGCGCCACGTGCCACTCGATGCACACGCCGCCGCGCGGCGGCCCGGCCCGCACCACGACGCCTGGCTGCCGAAACACCGCCCGCGCGTCCCGCTCGTCTGAGGGGTCCAGCACCGGGTCACCGACGCGGATCGCGAGCGTGACGGGGGAGCGGGGCGCGAGACGCCCCTGCGCCAACCAGGCATGTACGGCCGTCCGGATGTCGGGGTCCGGGCAGTCGACGGAGATTGTGGGGGTCACGGAGGGAAGCGCGGGTCCCACGTCGTGCACATGAACCTCTCGTGGGGGGTGTGCGGCGAACGACCGCGAGCGGGGCAAAAGCGAGGCCAAGTTATTCCGTCCGCACCTGCGGGCGCATCGCTATGTGCACACGGGAGTTGCCGTAGCCCGCCGACCCGCCCCCGGGGGGGCCGTTGTCGTCGGCCACTTACAACTCAGCGGCTGCCTGCGCACAGCGCCGCGCGGCCAACCAATTGCGATTCGGCGGAGCCTCCATTACGCTACACGCCCACGCGGGTGGCTAGCTCAGCTGGTTAGAGCGCCGGTCTCACATACCGGAGGTCACAGGTTCGAGTCCTGTGCCGCCCATTCTCTCCCAACGTCCCCCCCAAGCACGGACTGTTCGCCCTGTCTACGTCAGAGAAGCTGAGGTGTGGCAGATCTGCAACACCTGATCTTGTGATCGTGCTCAGACATCGCCCTGTGGCGCGGTACCGCGCTTGCACATGAAGCGTGGACCTCCCGCAACGGCCCGGTCTTGTGTCTGGCAGGCGGCAGCCGAACACCTCCCGAATTAGGTTGCCCGCCGGTTGGCGGGTCGTCGGCGCCTGCGCGCTCGCCACCTGCCTCGCCACTTGCCGCGTCGACGAACTCACCAAGACCCCCCCGCCGCTCGCGAAGCTCACGCTAGCGCCCACCGAGGTGCGTGACTCCGCCGCCCTCGGAAGCACGGCCGAGGGGAGCGACAGTCTGGCCGTGGCGAACGCGGGACAGGGGACGCTGTCCTGGGTGGCCCACCTGGCGCAGGGTGAGGCGTGGCTCGTGTTCGTGGGTCCGAACAGCGGCACCGCCCCCGCCCAGCTGCGGCTCGCCTTCCATCCGGGCGCCCTGCCCATCGGCGTGTACCGCGACACGGTGGTCGTTTCCGCGGACAATGCCGTGGGCAGTCCGGCGCGCGTGCCGGTCGAGTTGGTGGTGCATCCGTGCCTGGTGAAGGACGTCACACCCGATGTAGCGGTCAGCGACTCGCTCACCACGGCGACCTGCGCGGCGCCGCACCGCGCGGGGAGCTTCGGGCGGCTGTATCGCTTCGCCGCGCAGGCGGGGGACTCCGTCTCCATCATCATGTCGTCCGCCGCGGTGGGCGGCTATGTCGTCCTCGACAGCTCGGAAACAGCGACCGCCGCCATTGCGCAGAGCGGCAGCTGCGGCGCGCTCCCTGGCGCCTGTCTCCGGTACCAGCGCCTGCCCGTCACGCGGACGTACGTGGTCGAGGCGACCAGCGCGGGCGCGCGGGAGACCGGAACATTCGCGCTGAGCATCGCCAGACCGCGTCCGCCGAATGCTGCCGCGTCGCTGGCGCAGTTCCGGGGTGATGGCGCGACCACGATCCCGGTCGGCTGGAACACCGACCAGGCGGCGGTCATGCTGCGCGGCATCGTGAGCGATCCGGATGCCGGCGACACGCTTCAGCTCCAGGTGGAAGTGGAGGCGCTGGGAAGCGCGTTCATCGACACGGTAACGAGCGACGGCGTGCCGAACGGGGCGCCCGCGTTCGCTTCCGTGACCGGCCTCCCGAACAATGCTGCCTATGCGTGGCGCGCCCGCACGCTGGACCAGACGGGCCGGGCCAGCGCCTGGACGTCGTTCGGCGGGAACCCGGAGACCGCGGCCGACTTCAGCACCTCCATTCCCGCGGACCCCGCGCCACCCACCGGGCTCGGACAGTTCCAGAGCAACGGCAGCACGCCGATCGCGGTCGGGGGCACGACGCCCGGGCGGTCGGTGGTGTTCAGGGCTGCCGTGAGCGACCCCAACCCCGGTGACCAGTTGAGGCTCGAGGTCGAGCTCCAGCCTGTCGACACCACCTTCACCGGGGCCGTGCGGGGGTCCAGTCCGCCCGTGACGAACGGCGCGGTCGCCGAAGCCACGGTC
>DATHGL010000210.1:0-2503 GCA_035317625.1 Gemmatimonadales bacterium
GGCGGTGCTCGGCCATCGCCTTGAGCTGGCGCCGCTGGGTGAAGTTGAGCTTCTCTTTCGCCGGCAGGTGGCCGATGGACGTGATGCCGCGCGCCAGGTAGGCGACGGTCTTTTTCGGCCCGACGCCGGCAAGGTTCCCGATGTGGTCCGGCCCGTGGGGCCAGCATCGGCCCATGAACGGGCACTCGCGGGGCTCGAAGCATTGTGCCCCGATCGGAACCTCGGGGAGCGGGCCCGCGAGCATCGCCTGCTGCCGCGCGATCTCGTCCGGGACTTGGCCCACGAACGCCGCGACCGGAGCGGTGACGTCGGTTCGGGCGAACAGGTCGCCCGAGTCGGGATGCCGGAATTCCTTGTTCAAGTGCAGCACGTCCGCTGCTGTGACCTTCACGCCGCAGGCCGCGGCGACTCGGGCCTGCACCGCCACGTCCGGGATGTGCTCGTCCTTCTGCGACGTAGACGACTTCACCTCGGTGAGGTGGTACCCGTCGTTTGTCTTCTCGAGCACGTCGATCGCGACATATGTGTCGTCGGCGATGAATGTCGCCTCGAAGACGGCCGGCGCGCCCGCGTCGAGGGCTTTTTTCGTGGCGGCGACCCGCTCGGCGCGGGCGTCGTGCGGCAGGTCGATCAGCACGCCGCCCGGATAGCGCGCTCGGGCCGCTTCGCCCACCTGGCGGCCCTGGTCGAACAAGTCCTGTAATACCTTGTCGGGCTGCAGCTCGACTGCCTTCGGCTCGTGCACAGTCCACCAGAGCAGCTTGTGGCACTGGCAACCGGTGACAAAGCGGGATTTGGAGAGGCGGGCGGCCGGCGTGGTCATGGCGCGAAGGCTAGCGCCGGGGTGGGACAGCGGGCCAGGGCACGAAAGCGCCGCCGCGTGGGCTGGCAGGGCCGTCAGCTATTGGCTAGGTTACATGTAACCCTTCCAAGGGACATCATGGCGAGGTCGAAGGGCTCGTCGCGCGACAAGGTGCGAGCGCACCGCCAGCGCTTGCGCCAGCAAGGGCTGCGGCCAATCCAGATCTGGGTCCCGGATGTACGCTCCCGGGCGTTCGCGGCCGAAGCACATCGGCAGTCGCTGGCCGTCGCCCGCAGCCGGCGTGCCCCGGAGGATCAGGCCTTCATTGAGGCCGTCTCTGAATGAGGCGAGGTGAGATCTGGACCGCCGCCGGCGGCAAAGACTACGCCGGCAAGCCGCGCCCCGTGGTCATTGTGCAGGACGATCGGTTCGACGCGACGGACTCCATGACAGTTTGTGCTTTCACGACGGACCCGACCGAAGCCCCGCTGTTCCGGTTACCGGTGGCGCCGGACGCACGGAACGGACTGCGCTCGGCGTGTCGGCTGATGGTCGACAAGATCACGACGGTGGCCAAGACGAAGCTCGGGTCCCGCATTGGTGAACTCGATGACGAAGACATGTTGCGGCTGAACCGGGCCATGCTGGTGTTCCTGGGATTGGCGGGAGCAGCTCCCGAGTCCTAAGTGCGAGCAGCTCGTGGCGCAAGCCGTCGTCAGGGAGGGCCAGTAACTCCTCGATGGTGGTGACGGCGGTCGAGCGTTCGTGATCCCCGGGCTTGCGCCCGGGGTCAGTTATGCGCCCGGGGTCAGTGAGAGCGAACGCACGAACGTCATGTACCCGAGCCTACCGAGCGGGTGTGGCAAACCCGAGACGACCCGCCGCTTCCGCTTGGCGGTCGTCCAGCGTGACGAACGGGACCGGCCCGACGAGGTCGGCCAGGTAGAGGGCGCAAGCCAGGTGCCAGAGGTCGGCGCCTCGCACGTACCCTGCCGCGAGGGCGCGGGCGATTTCCGACGAGAGGGGCCGGTCGGGCAGCACCCAGGTGATGCCCGCCGTGAGGGCGGGTGCCGGGGCGAGCCGCTCCCTGGCGAGCGCCGCCATGAGCTCCGCCTCGAGCAGGTTCGCGGCGCAGAGCTCGTCGAAGCGATCGAGCTTCCGGGCGAGTGCCGGGGCGCCGCGCTCGCCCAGGGCGATGGCGACGAGGCAGGAGGTGTCGACGTAGGCGACCTTCACTCGTCGCGATCGCGCAGAAACCGCCCGAGGCCTCCGGCACGATGCGCCACGGGACGGAGCGGCACCCGGCGGACCGTCGGGCGCACCAGGATCCCGCGCTGCGCGAGCCGGGCGACGCGGGAGGCGGCATCTTCCGCCGCTGGCGCGATGGGCCGCAGCTCGGCTACGGGACGCCCATGGTAGGAGATGGTGACGCTTTTGCCCTCACGGACCTTCCGCAAGAGCTCGGAGAAGCGAGCCTTGGCGTCGTACGTGGAATATTCGTCCATCAGCGATAAATAATCGATCTAGTCAGACTAGTCAAGTAAGAAACCAGCTACGGCCCGAGCTACAGCACAGCCAGAGGCCGAGCGCGGCTACTCGCCGGACGCCGTCTCTCGCGCCGAGATCTCGTACTTGAAGTTGTCCGGGTTGAGACTGTCGAGCCTGCCGTCGATCGTTTCCGCCTGCGGGTACATGAGGAAC
>DATHGL010000211.1:0-6400 GCA_035317625.1 Gemmatimonadales bacterium
CCCACCGTGACCTTCGAGTCGGACATCGCGTTCTACAGCGAGCGCAAGTTGCGCTTATTGAACGGCGCGCATACGGCACTGGCGCCGCTCGCGCTCCTGGCCGGCGTGCCGACGGTGCGCGAGGCCGCCGAGCATGCGCGGCTTGGCCCGCTGCTGCACCGCATCCTGTTCGAGGAGCTGGTGCCCGGCACGGACCTCCCCGCCGACGCAGCGGAGGCGTTCGCGAAGACCGTGGTGGAGCGCTTCCGAAACCCCTGGCTCGATCATGAGTGGCGGGTGATCGCGACGAATCAAACCGCCAAGATGAGTCTCCGCGTCGTGCCCTCCATCGTAGGCTTCGCGGCGAAATGGGGACGCGTCCCGGAAGGGCTGGCGCTCGCCTGCGCGGCCCACCTGCGCTTCCTGCGGTGCGTCGCCGAGCCGTCGGCGACGGAGGGACAAGGCTGGTGGCGCGGGGCGACGTACCCGGTCAACGATGTCGGTCTCCCCGCGATCAGCCGGCACTGGCAGGAAGCCGGCCCGGTTCTCGCGGCCGGCCCCGTCCCCGCGGGCACGCTCGAGCACTTGGCGACGTGCGCTCTCGCCGACGCGACGCTCTGGGGGTGCGACCTGTCGGTGCTCCCCGGTTTCCGCGAAGCGACGACGCGCTGGCTCGTCGCGCTGGAGCGCGACGGCGTGGATGGGGCGCTCGAGACGCTGTGCGGAAATTCATTGGGCGCCGCCGCGGGACACGCCGGACCGTGACGCAGGCCGCGCCGCCGCTCGCCCCACTCGATCCGCTGCTCGCGGGCGGGGTGATCGCCGTCATTCGGGCGCGCGAGGCCGTCCACCTGCGCCCCGTCGCGAGCGCGCTGGCGCAAGGAGGCGTGGGCGCCGTCGAGATCACGCTGACCACGCCACGAGCGCTCGACGCGATCGCGGAGCTCGTGGGCGACGGCGCCGTCCCGGGGTGCCTGGTCGGGGCGGGAACCGTGCTCGATGCGCGGCGGGCGCAGGACGTGATCGCGGCCGGCGCGCAATTCGTGGTCAGCCCGACGCTCGAACCGGCCGTGATCCGCTGCTGTCGCGATCTCGCGGTCCCCTGCCTCCCCGGCGCCTTCACTCCCACGGAGATTTTGCAGGCGTGGCGCGCCGGTGCGACGCTGGTGAAGGTGTTCCCGGCTTCGGCCGTCGGTCCCCGCTACTTCAGGGAAATCCTCGCACCGTTGCCGTTCCTGCGTCTCGTGCCCTCGGGCGGCGTATCGCTCGAGGACGCGGGTGACTGGATCGGTGCCGGTGCCGCCGCGGTGAGCGTCGGTGGCGCGTTGGCAGGCCCGGCCGTGCTCGACGGCGAGTCCGGCGCCGAGCTGACGGCGCGGGCGCGGTCATTCGTCCAGCGGGTCGCCGATGCGCGGCGACAGCTCGCCCGAGGGTCCGCGTGAATCGCGCAGGAGCGCCGCGGGTCGTCACCTTCGGGGAGCTGCTGCTGCGGCTCAGTCCGCCGGGCGACGAGCGATTGCTCGAGTCGCCCCACCTTCTCACCTTTTTCGGCGGCGCGGAGGCGAACGTCGCCGTCGCGTTGAGCCATCTCGGTGTACGCTGCGACTACGTCACGCGGCTCCCCGCCAACCCCATCGGGGACGCCGGCCTCGCGGCGCTGCAAGCGGAAGGCGTCGGCACGCGATGGATCGTGCGCGGCGGCGAGCGCCTGGGAATCTACTTCGTCGAGCCCAGCTCGGATCTGCGGGCGATGCGGGTGGTGTACGACCGGGCGGGCTCGGCGTTCGCGCGGATCGATCCACACGCGGTCGATTGGGCCGCGGTGCTCTCGGACGCCGATTGGCTCCATACCTCGGGGATCACGCCCGCCCTGGGCGACGCACCGGCGGCGACCCTCGCGGCCGCCGTCGCCCGCGCGCGCGACCAGCACGTCCCCGTGAGCCTCGACTTGAACTACCGCGAGGCGCTGTGGCGCGACCGCGACCCGCGGCCGCTCGTCGAGCCCCTGGCGCGCCAAGCGACCGTCCTGATCGCCAACCCGGCGGCGGTGCGTGCGATGCTCGGGATCGAGGCGGACGACGCCTCGCTCGCGACACCCGCGCGCGCCCGAGAGCTGGCGGAGCGGCTCGTGGAGCGTTGCGGGGCCAAGCGGGTGGCGCTCACGCGGCGCGAAATTCTCGGGGCCCGCGAGCACGGATGGAGCGCGGTGCTGTACGACGCAGAGACTCGCTCATTCGCGGCGAGTCGGCGGCACTGCGTACAGGTCGTGGACCGGGTGGGCGGCGGCGACAGCTTCGCCGCGGCGCTCATCGCGCGACTGCTCGGCGGGGACCCGTTGGCCGACGCCCTCGAGTTCGCGGTGGCGGCGAGCGCGCTGAAGCTCACCGTGGCCGGGGACTTCAGCCGCGCCAGCGTGGAAGAGGTGGAGGAGCTGCTCCGCACATGATGCCGAGCTTTCGCTGGTTCGGCGCCGCCGATCCCATCCCGCTCGCCTACATCCGGCAGATTCCCGGTGTCACGGGCGTGGTGAGCGCGCTGTACGATGTGCCGGTCGGCGACGCCTGGAGCCGGGCTCGCCTCGGCGCGCTCAAGGGGCAGATCGAGGACGCCGGTCTCTGCTTCGCCGTGGTCGAAAGCATTCCGGTGCACGAGGACATCAAGCTGGGGCGCCCCGGGCGCGATCGCCTCATCGACCACTATTGCGCCAGCATCGCGAGCATGGGCGAGCTCGGCATTTCGGTGCTGTGCTACAACTTCATGCCGGTGTTCGACTGGACGCGCACCGATCTCGCCATGCGGCTGCCCGACGGCTCCACCGCGCTCGCGTACGACGACCGGGCGCTCGCCGCCATCGATCTCTCGCGCGGCACCGGGGAGCTCCCGGGATGGGCCACCGCGTACCAGCCTGCCGAGCTGCAAGCGCTGCTCGCCGCGTACCGCGACGTGGACGCGGAGCGGCTCTGGGACCATCTCGCCTACTTCCTGGAGCGCGCCGTGCCGGTCGCCACACGGGCAGGTGTGCGGCTGGCGATTCACCCCGACGATCCTCCCTGGCCCATCTTTGGGCTGCCGCGGATCATCACCAATGCCCGAGCCCTCGAGCGCCTCGTGGCGCTCGTGGACAGCCCGACGAACGGCGTGACGTTCTGCACCGGCTCGCTCGGCGCGAGCCCCGAGAACGACCTGCCGGCCATGGTGCGCCGGCTGGGCGGGTTGGGGCGCATTCACTTCGCCCACTGCCGCAACGTCCGCGTCACGGGCGAGCGGCGGTTTCACGAGACGGCCCATCCGTCGTCCTGCGGCAGCGTGGATCTGTTCCAGGTGCTGTGTGCCCTGAAAGACGTCGGATTCACGGGACCGATGCGCCCCGACCACGGCCGCATGATCTGGGGCGAAACGGGGCGCCCCGGTTACGGGCTGTACGATCGAGCCCTCGGCGTGACGTACCTGCAGGGCCTGTGGGAAGCCCTGTCACGGAGGGAGGCGTGAGCACCACGATCGCTGCCCCTCCCACGCGCATCGGGTACCGGTGGACGGTGTGCGCATTGCTGTTCGTGGTCACCACGATCAACTACATCGATCGCCAGGTGTTGGGCATCCTGGCGCCCACGCTGCAGCACGAGCTCGGGTGGTCCGAGGCCACCTATGGCGACGTGGTGTCGTGGTTCAGCCTCCCCTACGCCTTCGCGTTCCTCGCGGCGGGGCGACTGTTCGACCGGATCGGCGTGCGGCGCGGGTTCGCGGCGGCCGTCGTGGCGTGGAGCCTGGCGGCCATCGCGCACGCGTTCGCGCGCACGACGGCCATGTTTTCCGCCGCGCGCGCCCTGCTGGGCGTGGCCGAGTCGGCAAATTTTCCCGGCGCCATCAAGGCCGTCGCCGAGTGGTTCCCCAAGAAGGAGCGGGCGCTCGCGACCGGGATCTTCAACGCGGGGACGAACACCGGTGCGATCATCACGCCTCTCCTCGTTCCCTGGATCGCGCTCACGTGGGGTTGGCAGTGGGCCTTCATCGCGACGGGCTCGCTCGGGTTCTTCTGGCTGCTCCTCTGGCTCGCCATGTACCGCAGTCCAGACGCGAACCCACGCGTCTCGAGCGACGAGCTGGCACACATCCGCAGCGACCCGCCCGACCCCGAAAACGCCCGCGTGCCCTGGCTCCGCCTCCTCGCCTTCCGGCAGACCTGGGCGGTCGCAGCGGGGAAGCTGCTGGCCGATCCGATCTGGTGGTTCTACCTGTACTGGCTCCCGAAATTCCTGGACGCCCGGTACGGGATCAAGCTGGCGCAGGTGGCGCTCCCGCTCATCGTCGTGTACGTGGTGGCCGACGTCGGCTCCATCGGCGGAGGGTGGCTGTCGAGCGCCTTGATCAAGCGCGGCTGGACGGTGAACCGGGCGAGGAAGACGACGATGCTCGCCATGGCGCTCCTGATCGTGCCGACGGCGCTGGCCCCGCTGGCGGGGAGCATGTGGGCGGCGGTGGCGATCGTGAGCGTCGCGGCGGCGGCGCACCAGGCCTGGTCTGCCAACGTGTATACGCTGGCGAGCGACATGTTCCCGCGCGCGGCGGTGGGCTCGGTGGTGGGGATTGGCGCGTTCGCGGGCGGTATCGGCGGCTGGGCGTTCCAGCGCATCACGGGCCGGATCCTCGAGGCCAACGGCCACGACTACGCGCCCATCTTTATCGTTTGCGGGCTGGCTTACGTCTCCGGCTGGGCCATCATTCACGTCCTCGCGCCCCGGCTCGAGCCCGCGACGCTAGAAGCGCGCCCCCGCGTGTGACGTTCCGCATCGGCATCCTCGGCGGAGGCAACATCAGCGGCACGCACGCTCGGGCGGTACGCGACACGCCGGGCGCCGAGCTCGTGGCGTGCTGGGGACGCGACCCGGACAAGACGGCCGACATGGCGGCGCGTTACGGGGGGACGGCCTATCGGGATCTCGACGGCTTTCTCGCGCATCGGCCGATGGAGGTCGTGCTCGTGGGAACGCCCTCCGGGCTGCACGCCGAGCACGCCGCAGCGGCAGCGCGACGGGGACTGCATGTCCTGGTGGAGAAGCCGCTCGACGTGAACACGCCGCGCATCGACGCGTTGGTCGAGCAGTGCGATCGGGCCGGCGTGAAGCTGGGCGTGATCTTTCAGGACCGCGCGGCGCCCGACCTCGTGTGGCTCAAACACCTCGTTGAGGAAGGGGTGCTGGGCTCGGTGTTTCTGGCTGCCGCGCGAGTGAAGTGGCACCGCCCGCCCGAGTATTACACCGCCTCGGATTGGCGTGGGACGTGGGCGTTGGGCGGCGGGGGAGCGCTCGCGAATCAGGGGATTCACTCCCTCGACCTCCTCCTGTGGCTGCTGGGGGACGTCGAGCGAGTCTACGCCGCGACGCGCACGGCGATCCACGCCATCGAAGTGGAGGACACGGCCGTGGCCGCGCTCGAGTTCGCTGGCGGCGCCGTCGCGACGGTGGAGGCCGCCACCTCGGCCTTCCCGGGCTTGCCGCGACGCGTCGAGATCACCGGCTCCGAGGGAACCGTCATCGTGGAAAACGACCGCGTCGTGTCCGTGCAGCTCCGGACGCCCCGTCCTGGACCGCCACCGCAGGACGGCACGGACACGAACGCGAGCGCGACCTCTCCGGTGGTAGCGGACCCTCGAGGACACCGCAGAGTGCTGGAGGATTTCCTGTCCGCCGTCCGTACGGGCGCCACCCCGTTGTGCGACGGCCGCGATGGCCGTCGCTCGGTCGAGCTCGTGGAGGCGATGTATCGCTCGGCACGGCTGGGGGCGGCGGTGGCGGTCCGCTCGCCGAGCGTGGCGGTACGGTGACGGCGCGACCTGGTCCGTTCGGGCTCGATGGCTCGTTTGCCCGGCTCATGCCGCCGGACGTCGTGCGGAACGCGATCGCCCGGCTCGGCCCCGCCCTGGCGCTCGTGCTGGTGGTCGCGGTGTTCACGCTCCTCGCCGACGCGCCGTCGCGGTATCTCTCGCCGACGAACTTGCGCGTCGTGCTCTCACAAACGGTGATCGTGGCCGTCGGGGCGATCGGGATGACGATCATCATCATCGGCGGCGGTATCGATCTCTCGGTCGGCGCGACGATCGCGCTGAGCGGCGTGGTGGCTGCGCTCGGCATCGGCGCGGGCTGGCCCGTCCCGGCGGCGGCCGCCGCCGCGGTGCTGGCCGGGGGACTCGTGGGGCTCACGAACGGCCTCCTCATCACCGGACTCCGGGTCGTGCCGTTCATCGCCACCCTGGGCATGCTCGGCATCGCGCGCGGTGTCGCCAAGTGGCTGGCCCACGAGCAAACGGTCAACATGCCGCCCACGTGGCTCAACGACCTGCTGGTCACGTTCCCGCGAGCCGCCTGGATGGTGCTCCCGCCGGGCGTGTGGATCACGCTGGCGCTGGCCGTGCTCACCTCCACGG
>DATHGL010000212.1:0-6258 GCA_035317625.1 Gemmatimonadales bacterium
CCGTGAACCGGTCGGGGCGCTTGGCACGCACTTCCAGCAGGTCCTGTGGCACGACCACGCGGCGGCCCGAGACGTCCAGCACCGCCCGCGTGTCGCCGGCGCTCAAGACCGGATACCACGCGCCGTGGCGGAGCTGCGCGTCGAGCTCCTCGTCCCGCTTGGCCGCGTACCAGATCCGAGCCCAGCCCAGGGTCTGTTCCATAGGGCTTGCAGCATCGCGCTTCTTGACCTTGGGCGCGGTGATCTGGGTAACATCCGGGCCGGAAAGGGCCTGGTAGCCGGGGGGTCGGCGCGCCAGGTATATTCGCGCAACATACGGCGGCATCGACGCCTAGCCTGCCTCGTGGGGCGCCCGTGCGCCGTCACGTGGGAAAGGGACTTCGCGCCGAGCGTCCGGGACAGACTCGTCGCCTATTTCGCTAATTGAGGACTATGCCGCCCATCATCTGGATCGACGGGACATACTACGACCGCGCCGACGCCAAGATCTCGGTGTTCGACCACGGCTTGCTCTACGGCGACGGTGTGTTCGAGGGCATCCGCGTCTACAACCGGCGGGTGTTCCGCTTGGCCCAGCATATCGATCGTCTGTACGACTCCGCCAAGGGGGTGTGGCTCGAGATCCCTCTGGCGAAGCCGGCGATGCAGCGGCTGGTGGAGGACACCGTCACCAAGAGCGGGCTCGACGAGGCGTACATCCGCCTCGTGGTAACACGCGGTGTGGGCGACCTGGGGCTCGACCCGCGGAAATGCGCCAAGCCGTCGGTCATCTGCATCGTGGACACGATTCAGCTCTGGTCGCCCGATCGCTACGAGAAGGGGCTCACCGCGCTCACCGCCGCCACGCCGATCAGCCACCGCGAGAGCCTGTCGCCCCGCATCAAGTCCCTCAACTACCTCGCGCACATCATGGCCAAGGTCGAGGGGATCGCAGCGGGCGTGGATGAAGTGATCATGCTGGATGCGTACGGGTATGTCGCCGAGGCGAGCGGGATGAACCTGTTCGCCGTGACGAACGGCACCGTGCGGACGCCCCCCGCGTACGCCGGGATCCTGCGCGGCGTGACGCGGGACGCCGTGATCGAGCTCGCGCGCGAGGCGACCTACGCCGTCGAAGAGAGCCCGCTCAATCGCTACGACCTGTACACGGCCAACGAGATGTTCCTGACCGGCACCGCGGCCGAGGTCGTCCCCGTCACCAAGCTGGACGGCCGCGTGATCGGGACGGGCAAGCCGGGTCCCACCACGCAGCAGCTCGCCAAACGGTTCAAAGCCCTCGCCACGCGAGGTGACTGACCGCCCGCGGATTCGCGAGCCAACTGTTGACAGGACTTGGGGTTAGCAGCATATTCTCGAGCCCCAGTTCTGCAAGGTGGTGATCCATGTCCTGGAGGGTGATAGCACACGGCGACCAAGTTTGGCACGTGGACGCCCTCGCGGAGCGCCCGGCCAACGCCGAGGCATGGCAACTGGTGCTGTCCTTCCGGTCGGGGTCCGAGCCCTCCAGACGGTCCTTTTGGACGCTGTATCCGCTCGAGGCCACCTCGAAGTCGTCGCTGTTCATTCAGGCGGAGCGCATTCCCAACACAGCCCTTTCGCAACTGCTGGCCGAGCGGCTGGCGTGAGTTCGCTCGCGCTGCAGGATCTGCGTCGCATCGCGGAGGCGGTCGCGCGACTGCGCGGCGAGACGGTGCGGGACGTGACGGTGCGGTCGGACCTCCGGCAAATCAAGGTCGAGCTCGACAGCGGGCTGATGCTGGTCGTATCGGCCGAGCGAGATGGGCAGGGTGGGCCTCGCCTGTCGGTGGACGTCGTGGAGCTGCCGCAGGACACGACGGTGCGGCAGCAGCTCGAAGTCCGGTTCGACTAGAGGAGCGCGAGACCGTGACGACCCCGACGGCGGGACCGCCTGACGGCGGCGAACGGCTTCGCTTCAAGGACTTTGACTTCCAGCGTTTGGCGAACGGCCGGTGCCGCGCCAAGGTCGTGCTGACGTGGGCCGATGGGCGGCAGTTTGCGGGCGAGTCCGAGGGCGTGGTCTCGCAGGCCGGGGAGCTGCGCTGCTGCGCGGAGGCGACCGTCCGCGCGCTCGCGCAGGCGGTGCAGCCGAAGCTGGGTTTCGAGCTACTGGGCGTCAAAGCGGTGCGCGCGTTCGACGCCACGGTGGTGATCGTATCGCTGTCGGCGCGGCAGGAGACGCGGACCTCGCGGCTGGTCGGCGTCTATCTCGCCGAGACCGACCCGCCGCGCGGCGCCGCGCTCGCGGTTTTGAACGCCACGAACCGCATACTGGGGAATTTCTTCGCGACACGATGACGGGGAGCTGGCGGGTTGCACCGGTCACGCTGCTGAGCGCGGCGCTGGGCGCCGCGCTGGGCGCCGCGTGCGGGGGGGCTCGGGGCGGGAGCGCCCCGCCGGTCGCCATCGCGCCGGCGGCGAGTACCTCGACAGCTGCTGTGGCGCCCCCGCATGCGGAGTCGCTCGCCGTCCTCGCTGTGCGGGCGGCGCAGGATTCCGCGGCGGACCAACAGGTGCTGGACAGCCTCCACGGGCCCCATGCCCGCGCCGACACGACGCAGCGCCCTCCGAGCACGACGCCGGTCAAGGGCGAGGAGGTGGAGCGTGAGGCGGTGCGGCTGTTCGGTCCCGAAGGTCGCAGCGCCATCGGGGCCGCGCCGCCGGCCGAGCCCACGTTCGACATCGACGTCACGAGCTTCGCGACGAACCGGCGCGTGCTCGAATACCTCGAATTCTTTCAGGTCGACGCGCGCGACCGATTCGAGATCTGGCTCTCCCGCCTCGGGCGCTACCAGGGAATGATCCGGGACCGGCTGCGGGCCAAGGGGCTGCCCGAGGACCTGCTGTATCTCACGCTCATCGAGAGCGGGCTCTCGAACACGGCGGTGAGCCGGGCGAAGGCCGTGGGGATGTGGCAGTTCATGGCGAGCACGGCGCGGTTGTACGGTCTGACGGTGGACCCCTGGGTGGACGAGCGCCGCGATCCGTTCAAGGCGACCGAAGCGGCAGCGAACTACCTGGCCGATCTGCGGCAGCGGCTCGGCAGCGTGTACCTGGCGGCGGCGGCGTACAACGCGGGTTTGGGGCGTGTCGAGCGCGGCATCGACCGCCTCCCCGGCGAACCCGACTCGGTGACCGATCACACGTTCTTCCAGCTCTCGGACCGCCGCTACCTGCGCCGCGAAACGCGCGACTACGTTCCCAAGCTGATCGCCGCCTCGCTCATCGCCAAGCAACCGGCGCGCTACGGCTTTGCGGCGGAGCTGCTGCCACCCTTCGCGTTCGACGAGATCACGGTTCCCGACGCGACGGGCCTCGATGTCATCGCCCGCCTGGCCGACACCACCGTGGTGGCGCTGCTCGAGCTCAATCCCCAGTTCGTCCGGGGCGTCACGCCGCCGGACCGGAGCGTGGTCGTGCGCGTGCCGCGCGGCCGCGGCACGCGCGTCGCCGAGGGCTACGACAGTCTCCCGGTCACCGAGCGGATCACGTTCGTGGATCACTACGTGACGAGGGGGCAGACGCTGTCGGAGATCGCGAAACACTATCGCGTCAGTGTCGGGATGATCGCGGGCGCGAACCCGCGACTCACGGCGCATGCGCTGCACGTGGGGCAGCGGATCATCGTTCCGATGAGCGGGCGCGTCGTGCCCGCGTCGGCGTGGTCGGTGCCCCCCGAGCCCCGCTACCGGCGGGTGTCGAGCACCGGCGTGAGCGCCGGGAGTCACCGCGTCCGGTCGGGTGAGACCGCGAGCGAGATCGCACGCCGCTACCGCGTGTCGCTGACGGCGCTCCTGAACTACAACGGCCTCACGATGGGCTCGGTGCTGCGGCCGGGGGATGTCCTCAAAATCCCGCAAAAGCAATAAACCGTTATCACCGTCGCAAAGAGGCGCAAGGTCGGTTGACCCTACGCCTCTTTGTGACGGCTCTTCGCGACTTCGTTAGCTCTTACGTCTATAGCCTTTCATGAGCGCCGTCGCATACCCGTTCTGCGGATCCTTCCCGGCGTCCAGCAGCTCCTGCACCCGGCCCGGTCCGCGGTTGTAGGCGAGCAACGCGAGCCGTAGCTTCGCGTCGGGGTTCCCCTCGTAGCGCTCCAGCAGGTCCCGGAGGTAACGGAACCCGAGTCGCAAGTTCGTGCCCCGGTCGTACAGCTGTGCCGTCGTGAGGCCGGGCTCGTACAAGCGCGCGGTGCTCGGGAGGACCTGCGTCAAGCCGATCGCCCCCACCTTGCTCTTCGCCTTGGTTTTGAAACCGGACTCCACCTTCACCAGGCGGAACGCCAGCGCGGGGTCCACCCCCTCGGCGAGAGCGACGTCGTAGATTGCCGCGGCGAGATCGGCCGCGATGGTGTAATGCGTGGAGTAGTCGATGATCGCGTTCGCCCGCTCGAGCTGCAGCCGGGCGACCGCGAGCTCTCCCCGGGTCGCCTCGAGGGCCTGCTCGAGCGCGCGGAGCTCGCCGATCAACGCGGGCGCCGTAAGCGGCGTCGGCTGGTCGTCGGCAGTGGCGCGTCGAGCCCAACCGCCGATGCTGCTCACCATCAGGGCGCCGAGGAGGATAAGCCCTCCCTGCAGCATCAGTTTCTGGGTTGTCGTGTGCATAGCCCTCTCTTGTATGCCCAGGCGGTCCCAGCCTAGCACCGCCCCATCAATTCACCGTCATTCGCCTGTGTCGCGCTGCCAGTCCCCGTGCGTGCCGCCGGTCTTTTCGAGCAACCGCACGGTCTCAATCACCATGGCCCGGTCGGTCGCCTTCACCATGTCGTAAACGGTGAGGAGCGCGACCGACACCGCCGTGAGTGCCTCCATCTCCACGCCCGTGCGCCCGACCGCCTTCGCGGCAGCCCGCACCCGCACCCCGGGGAGTCCGTCGTCGAGCCTCGCCTCGACGCTCACCTGATCCAGACCCAGCGGGTGGCACAGCGGGATCAGCTCGGCCGTGCGCTTCGCCGCCAACGTCCCAGCCACCTCGCTCACCGCCAGGACGTCGCCCTTGCCGACCTGCTGATCGGTCACGAGCCGGAAGGCCTCGCGCGACATCCGGATCGTGCCCTCCGCCACGGCCGTGCGCACCGTGACGGGTTTGTCTCCCACGTCCACCATCCGCGCGCGGCCGGCCTCGTCCAGGTGCGACAATTTCACGCCGGTTCCCCCCCGGTTTCCGCCAGTTCGCCGGCCAAGACGGCCGCCACGAGCTGCGGGTTCACGTTTCCCTGCGCGAGGCTGCGCGCGCCGAGCACCTGGGCGATCGCCGTGATCACCTGCGTGGTCTCGCGGCCCGCGCGCGCTTGCTCCCGCAGTCGCTCGAGCAGCCCGTCCAGCATCCCGGTGAACCCACCCCGCGCCTGGAACGGCTGCTGGGCGAGCGCGAACGCGTATCGCCGCACCGGACCTCCCGTGACAGCCGCGAGGAACCGCCCAGCGGCCTCCCCCGCACCCGCCTTGGGCTTCTCAACCGCAAGGAGCCTGCCGGCGCAGCCGTCAGCGAGCATAACTCGTTGTGCCAGATCGCGTTGCGCACTTATACCGAGCTCCTGCTGTGCGAATGCTGCCACGACGCTGTCGGGCAGTCGTCCCACCCGGACTCGCACGACGCGAGACACAATGGTCGGGAGCAGGGCTTCGGGCGCGGCACTCGTCAGCACGAACACCGTATCCGCGGGCGGCTCCTCCAGCGCCTTCAGTAACGCGTTGGCGGCCGCGTCGGCTCCCGTTTGCGGCACCAGCCGTTCGGCATCGCCGATCACGAACACCTTGCGCCGGCCCAGGGCCGGTTTGAGGGCAATCCGCCGGAGCAACAGCCGGACCGCCGCGATCCCATGAATCGCGAGTCCGGACGGGGGTTCGTACAGCGGCCGCTCACGCCGCGCCGCCATCTCTTCGCCCAGGGCTTCCTCGACCAGTTCCACCTGCCGGTCCGCGTCGGCGCCTTTCTTGGACAGCTCGACCGGCACGAACCAGTGCACGTCGGGGTGCGACAGCGTGAGGACCAGCTTGCAGTGCTGGCATTTCCCGCACGCCGCTTCCCCGGCGACCGCGAGGGAGTCCTTCAGGGTCCGCTGTCCCCCCTCGCATACCAGCGCCTGGGCCAGCCACAGGGCCAAGCGCTGCTTGCCGACGCCCCGAGGACCTTCGAACAGGAGCGCTTGTGGCAACCGGCCAGAGGCGATGGCGCCTGCCAGCCGGTCTCGCGTCCCCTCATGACCATACAGGGGGGGTATTGGCATGGCGAGAA
>DATHGL010000213.1:0-2188 GCA_035317625.1 Gemmatimonadales bacterium
GACTCACGACAGACGGACGACACGATCTCGCGGTTCGTGTACGGTTTGTAAGTCGCTCCTGCGTAGGGTTTTCGGCGCTCTGGATCTGGAGAGCGCTCCTTGGATCCGGCCTCCGTCGGACGTGAGGCCCGATGCTGACGAGCCTATCACGTCATTTCTGCCACACTGCATACCCGTCGCTGCGCAGCTCTCGCGCCAACACCCACTCCGCGCTGCGCCTCCGCGTAGGGCAGGGGATTGAGCGCGGCGTACAAATCGGGCCGCAGCCGCACGCCATAACGTCGCACGTAGTGATTGTCCTTGACGCCGTACTTGTGTCGCTCGAACCGCGTCTCGGGGTCGAGCCCCGTCATCCCCACATAGAGTGGCGGCTTGCGGGGATCATGACCGGGATTGGCGGCGCGGAACTTGGCATGCTGGCGCACTGCGCGCTCGAGCTCGATCACGTAAATGTGGTGTCGCGCGACCTTCTTCTGCACGCGGACCAATCTAGTAGTGGCTAGATCGCCCGTGCCGCCGCCCGTTCCCGCCCCGTCTTCCCCAGCGCCTCCCATTTTCTCTGGAGCGCCGTCAGCTCCGCCGCGTGTTCCTCGACGAACTACACGTTTTCGGCCGAGACCACCGCCTCGACGGACCTAGTCGATGAGCCCGCGCTGCTGCGCGTGGGTCACCGCTTCAAGCCGCGTGTGTGTGCGGAGCTTGCGGTTGATGTGGTGGAGATGGTTGCGGAGCGTCTGGGCGGAAATGCCCAGCTTGCGGGCGATGGTCTGGGAGTTGCGGCCTTCGGCGAAGAGCTTCAAGATGCGGCGCTCCTGCTCGGAGAGCGGCTCGACAGGCGTGTGATGGGACTCGTCGCCGGCGAGCGCAACGAGTTGTCGGGCGACCTCCACCATGCGGTAGAACCGTTCCTCGTTACGCCGACGCAAGTCGACATCGCGCTCTAACCGCACGAAGAGCCGGCGTCCCGTACGCTGGTTGTCGAAGACGATCGTGGAGACGTTCACCCAGATCCGGCTCCCGGACCGGGTGCGGACCTCCAAGTCGAAATTGGGGATCACGCTGGACGTTCCGTCCCAGCGACGGGTCGCCGCTTCGGTGCCCCCTCCGAGCGCGCTCGTGCCCAACGTGTCGCGCGCCTCGAGCACCTCGTCGATGTTGCGGTGCAGCACCTCGCTCGCCGGGTAGCCGAACAGGCGCTCGGCGGCCCCGTTCCAGGAGCAGATCTCGCCGCCCTCGGTGACCGTGTACGCGGCGTCCGCGGTCTGCTCGAGCAGCGCGAACAACTCCGTTTCGAGCATCGCTCTCCTCGCGACCTCCCCGCGGAAATCCTAGTGCTTCAGCCTCACGTCGGCCAGACCAGCATTCGCGCGCGGGACGCGCGTCTCTCTACACGGTACGAACGCTTCATTGTCGCCCCGGGGGCGCCGCCATAACTATGCGCTCGTAGTGCAACGCAGTCGCAGGAACTCGGACATTCACCAAGGAGATTCAAGCATGAACCGTCTCGCCCTTACCACCCTCGCTGGCGTGCTCGGTGTCGGGATGCTCGTCGCGTCCCCTGACACTGCGGCGGCCCAAATGAAGGCGGAGCCCATCAGCGGGTACAGGATGCACCCCGACACCTCTGCGGCTCTGCTTCACGAGCCTCCGGGCGGCGCGTACAAGAAGGTCAGCACGCTCGTCCCGCTCCCCGACTTCGTCCCGGGACTCGGCACCCTGTACGTCGATCCCGCGACGCTGCCGGCGGGGCCGTTTCTCGCCTACGACCACCAAGGCAACCTGGTGAGCTCCATCTACATGATCCCGCTCAAGGACATGAACGCCCAGAAGGCGTTCAGCGGTCTGAAGGTCGCCCGTGAGCGCGCTGATCACGTGGACATCGTCTTCAACGCGGGCCACC
This sequence comes from Gemmatimonadales bacterium, assembly GCA_035317625.1. GTDB lineage: Bacteria > Gemmatimonadota > Gemmatimonadetes > Gemmatimonadales > GWC2-71-9 > AG41. The sequence goes on from DATHGL010000213.1 coordinate 1,901, forward strand.
CGGGCGTGGCGGAGCCGCACTATCACGTGATCGTGTGGTACGTGTCGCCGCAGCGCGCCGCCCAGCTCGCCAAGTGACGAAACCGTCGCGTCGCGAGTTCCTGAAAGCCGGCGGGCTGGCGCTCGTCGGCTTCGGGCTCGTGCCCGACCGGCGCGCGCCCGTAGCCGCGCTCCTTGGAGCGCGGCTCCGTTCGGCGGGCGCTCTCGAGGTGATCGAGATGCGCAGCGATGCGCAGGGCTCCCGGGTATGGTTCGATCCGATCGGGCTCTACGTTGAGCCCGGTGCGAC
>DATHGL010000214.1:0-10073 GCA_035317625.1 Gemmatimonadales bacterium
CGCGCTGCTCGCGCGCCGCCTCCTGTTGCGCCTCGAGGTCCACCAGCCGCGCCCGCTCTCCCCCGAGCCGCTCGTCGAGCCGGACCCGCTCGACCTCGTGCCGCTCGAGGTCCACGTGCAGCGCCGCGAGCCGGGTTTCGACTTCCGCCAACCGCCCGGTCAGCCGCTCGACCTGCGCGGTCGCGTCCGTGGCTTCGCGCCGCGCGTGCGCTGCGCCGCGCTCCGCGTCACCCTTCAGGGCTCCGGCCTCGAGGTCCTCCTGGCGGGCCCGCTCGGCCGATTCTCCCGCCGCCGCGAACGCGGCTTCGGCGGCGCTGAGCTCCGCGAGCGTCCGCTCGAGCGTCGTCGCGGCGGTGCCCCGGCGCGCCTCGGCGTCGCGGACGTCGTGCGCCAGCGCCTCGAGCTCGGCGCGCCGCTCGAGAGGCCCGCCGGCCGTCGCCCCCGCCAGGAACACGGCGCCGTTGGCCCGCCGTAACGCGCGCCCGCCGTCGAGCACTTCATGGCCGGCGAGGAGCGCCCGGACCCAGGCCGCCGCCGGGCCGTCCACCCGCAACGCGTCCTGCAGCGGATCGCCGTCGGCTGCCAGCCGGGGACCGGGGACGCTCGGCAGCAGGAGCAGGGGCCCCGGTTGCGCCTGCTCGTGCCAGCGCCGGATTGCATCGACGGCGGCCGCGTCACGCACCAGCACGGCGTGCAGCCACTCCCCCAACAGCTGCTCGGCGAGGGCCGCGTCGCGCCGGCTGGTGCGCAGGAAGTCTGACAGCGGGCCGATCACCGCATCGCCGAACTGCCCCTTGTCCTTGAGCAGCGCCTGGGCGGCGGGGGCGAGGCCCACGCGGTCGCGCTCGAGCTCGGCGAGCGCGTCCCGCCGCGCCGCCACCTGCGCCAGCGCTTCCTCGGCCTGGCGGTGCGCGGTGCGACCTTGCGTCTCCTGCTCCTTGAGCTCGGCCGCACGGCGCCGCGCGTGCTCCAGCGCGTCGACGGCCTGGGCGGCGTCGCGCCCCTGTGCCGCCGCGCGCTGCGCCAGCGATCGTACCTCCGCGTCGGCGGCTCGCTCGGCGGCGTCTCGCGCCAAACGCTCCTGGGACGCCTGCGCCAGCTGTTGGCGCAGCTCCGCGCGCTCCCGCTCGAGCGCCGCGCGCTCCCCCTCGAGCGCCCGGAACGCCTCGGCGCGCCGCTGCAGATCCTCCTCGAGCTCGCGCACCCCGGCCCGCTGCGCCAGCAGACCATCCCGCCCTTCCTGCTCGAGCGCGGTGCGGCCCGCGAGCTCCTGCCCGACCGACGTGAGATCGCGCACCGCCGCCTCGCACTCGGCCGCGGCGGCCGCTCGCTCCCGCTCCGCCTGGACGGCGCGCGCCTCTTCCTGGTCCCGGCGCTGCCCGGCCGTCGCCCGTCGCTGGCCCGCGTTGTGGAGCCGCTCGGCCGCGAGCGCCAGGTCGCCCTCCAGGCGTCCCGCCTCGACCTTCGCGTCGGCGAGGCGGCGCTCCACCTCCGTGCGTTGGGCCTCTCCCGTGTGGCGCGCCTGGACCCGCGCCTCTCGCTCGCGCTCCGCCTCGGCGAGCCGCCCGCGTTCCGCGGGAAGCGCCGCCGTCAACTGTTCGGAGCGCTGGCCCAGCCCGCCCAGCGCCAGATCGAAGTCCTCGAGCTCGCGCCGCACCAGCGTCAGCGCGACGCCGAAGCGCTCGTCGATCATCTTGCCGTAGCGCTCCGCCCTGCCGCGCTGGCGCGCCAGACTCCGCACCTGCGTTTGCACTTCACCGATCAGGTCCTCCAGCCGGGCCAGGTCCGCGGCCGTTTCCTCGAGCCGCCGCTCGGTGCTCTTCTTGCGGTCGCGATACAGGCCGATCCCGGCCGCTTCCTCGAACAAGGCGCGCCGCTCCTCCGCCTTCTCGGAGAGCAGCGCGTCAATCATCCTCGCCTCCATCACCACCGCGGCATTGGCGCCCAGGCCCGTACCGCGGAGCAGGTCCTGCACGTCGCGCAGCCGGACGGGCGATCGGTTCAGTAAGTATTCGCTCTGCCCGGAGCGGGAGAGCCGCCGGGTCACGACCACCTCCTGATATGCCACCGGGAGCGTGCCGTCCGAGTTGTCGAACACCAGCGACACCTCCGCGACGTTGACCGGGCGGCGGCCGGTCGAGCCCTGGAAGATCACATCCTCCATTTTGCCGCCCCGCAAGAGCCGCGGGGATTGCTCACCCAGTACCCAGCGCACGCCGTCGGAGATGTTCGACTTGCCGCAGCCGTTCGGCCCCACGATGGCGGTCACCCCCGCCTCGAACGGCAGCTCGACCCCGCCCGCGAACGACTTGAAGCCCGCCAGCTCCAGCCGGGTCAGTCTCATGGTGTGGTTCCCATTCGCGTGACGAGAGTAGCCGGAACGCCGGCGCGCTTGAGCTGCGTCTCGAGGACACTGGCCTGCTCGGGAGTCTCGAAGGCGCCAACGAGCAGTCGTCCCCCGTCCCACGCGATCGCCGGGATGCCGCGGGCTCGCAGGTTGTCCGCTCGCGCCGGGCCGCTGAGCGCGAACGAGTACGGGGCGCGCAACACGTCGCCCTGCCCGCGCGTGGCGAGACCGCGCGCCCAGAGACCAGCGCGAGCGCCGAGGGCCGAGTCGCGCGTCGGGTACGCCCCGGCGAGGACGCGGTACCACACGGTGCTGCCGCGGCGCCCGCTCAGCGCGACCGGGGTGACGAACGGCGTGATTCGGTCCGCGGCGAGGCGGTCGGCGAGCGCCAGCGCCTTATCGAGCCTGGCGTAGGCCGCCAGCTGCACCGTCCAGCCCAGTGAATCGGCGCGCGGCGGCGCGATGGTGGCCACCGGGCGTACGTGCCGCGGCGCCGTCGGGGTGGGGCGTTGCTCGGCTCCGCGCGCGAGCAGCGCCCAGCCGCCCGCGACGCCCGCGGCGCCCGCGGCGAGCGCGGCCGCGACGACGATCGGACGCGTGCGGCGGCCCGGGCGTCGCGGCGCGGCCGACGCCGAGATGCGCCCGGGCGGCGGCGCAACCGATCGCGGGTCGGGCGCCGTGGGCGGCGTCCACCGCTCGCGGACCACGCCCAGCAGCGGAACTCCCCGCTCCATCACCGCGGTGATTCCCTGGCCGATCGACGACTCGGGCTCGTACCCGTCGGGCGAGAGCACGACCAACCCGTCCGGAATGGCCGAGAGGCGAGCCAGAGCGCCGGCGGAGAGGTACAGGAGCAGCAGCGCGTCTTCCACCCGAAAGCCGCCGTGGAGCTTCTTCCAGCGGGGATTCGCGAACAGGTCTCCGGCGTGCGCCGTCACCGCGCCGGCCGCGATGAAGAACACGTGGTCGACCTCGTGCGCCGCCTTGGTGAGCGACACGTCGTACTCGAACGCGTCCACGATTCCCTCGGCGGGCGCGAGCCCCACCGTCTCGTGCAGCGTCGGGTGCTCGAGCCACAGGTCCACCAGCGCGACCCGGCGGCCACGCTGCGCCGCAGCCCGGGCGACGTCCCACGCCGCTCCCGCAGCCCACTTCAGGTCGCCCGTCGCGGGCACGAGCGTCACGAGCGCCTGTCCGGCGACCAGTGACGGCACGAGCGCGTCGAGTCGGGAGCGCGGCAGTGGTCGCACGGTCACGGGATCGGCTGGTAGATCCAGAAGGGTCGGCCCAGCTTGCGACCGATCACTTCCGCCTGCGCGCGCGTGGGGTAGGGGCCGAGCACCACGCGATACCCGTCGTCCGGATTGCGGGGCTGCAGGACGCGCGCCGCGAGCCCTGCCCGGGTGAGCTGCTGTGCCATCTCGGACGACCAGGCCTCGTTCTGCGACGTCGATACCTGCACGTACATCGGTCCCTCGGGCCCCACCGTGTCGGAAGCGGCCAGACCGCCGGGCGGCGCGCCGGGTGCCTCCGCGTCGGCGAACGCACCGCGATAGCTGCCCCGGGGCCGCCACGCCGTCAGCGTCCAGAGGTCCGTCGCGCCTCCCTTCACGCGCCCGGTCTCCACGAGCGAGTCGGGCCGGTAGGCGATGACGTCGTTTCCGTGGCGCACGAGCAGGGCACCGTCCGGAGCGATGGCCGGCAGATCCACCCGCCACCCGCCCGGCACCGAGCCGACGAGCCGCTTCACCGGGAGATCCACGACCCACACCGAGTCTTCCGCGGCCGGCTTGGCCAACAACCAGCGTCCCAGCGGGTCGAGCCGGATGGTTGCCGCGGGCAGGGGGAGCGCGATGCCGTCGATCTCCTCGCGATCATAGCGGTCGATCGCGGCGAGGCCGGGCTCGGTGCGTCGCGCCACATAGATGCGGTGGCCCGAGGGGGAGAACACGAGCGCCCGCGGGTGGTCGGAGAGGCGGACAAAGGCGGCGTCGCGCCGGCCCAAGGGGTCGAGGAGCACGACGCCGGAGTCGGCGGCGACACCGACCAGATCCCCCCAGCGAGTCGCCGCGACGTCGCTGCCCGCCGGCAGCGGCCGGCTCGTCGGCGGCTGATCGGCGGCGGCGGTGACCAGGGTCGGGGGGTCGGCCACCACCAGCCGCTGGTCAGCGGCGCCGAACAATTGCAGCGGGACGCCGGGCAAGGGCTGCGGCCACGCGACCCGTATACGACGCGCCACCGACACCACGCGCCGTTTCGCGTCGACGGTGTAGAGCGTCCCGTCCGGGCCGAGCGTTGCCTGCTCGATCCCGCTCGCGACCGTGTCGACCCGCGCACTCCCCAAATCGAGGGCCAGCACGTCGGTTTTGGTGGTGGTGTCCTTCTTGGCGCTCAGGTCCTTCTTGGCGCCCGGGTCCTTCCTGACACTCGTGACGTAGAGGAACTCCGCCTCCGGGTCGAGGCCGATCACCCGCCCGACGGGGGGGAGCTTCCCCCGGATCGCGGTCGGGATCTCCGCCAGGCCGGGGAGACGGTAGACGCGTGGGGCGCCTCCCTTCGCGGGGATGCGGATCGCCACCCCGCTGGTCCGCGCGGCCCCCGCGGCTGCCTTGCTAACCGCTTGTTTGACTGGTGGTTGCGACGACGGTGCGGCTGGCGCCCGGGACCGGCAGCCCCACAGCGCCAGGCTGGCGAGGACGAGGTACGATCCACGGGTACGCAAATGGCCTCGCCGGACAAGATAGACAACCGGCGAGGCCAGGACAAGTGTTTTGGCGGTGCGGAGTTAGAACGTTGGGCCCAGGCTCACCGTCCAATAGGGCTTGTCGCGCGTCCGGCTGATGGGCTTGGTGTAGTCAAACCGCAGCACAACGAAGCCCAGGACGTTCATCCGGATCGAGCCGCCCCAGCTCCGCAGAGGCGTGCGCACGTTCTCGGGCGAGTCGTTGGCGTCACGCTGCCACTTGATGATCGAGTTCGAGTCCCATGCGAGGCCCGCGTCGTAGAACAGGGCGCCTTCGATCGGTGGCAGACCGACCGGAAGGAAGCCCAGCACGAGGCTCCGGGTGAGCGGGAACCGCAGCTCGGCGTTGACCACGGCGAGCTTCGAGCCGATGAGCTGGTCGAGTTGGGGGCACCCGGTCTGGCCGGTGTTGCTGATCGAATCGGTGAGACACTCGTGGTTGATGATCGAGCCCGCGGTGTAGCCCCTGATCAGGTCGGTGCTCCCGAGGAACTGGGGGAACAGATCGGCGTCCCGCCCGAACCGGCCGAAGAACACACCGCGCAGGGCCAGCGTGAACGGCCGCGCGAAGAAGTAGCGCCGCCAGTCGGCCAGGCCCGCGGTGAAGTTCCAGGCACCCCAGCTCGGCGAGAGCTCCATGCGCCAGCGGGAGCCGGCGAATGGACCGACCCATCCGAACAGCGAATTGTCGTGTACCAGCGCGAGCTGGGGACCGTAATAGCTGATCGACGGTCCGTGCAGGGTGGCGGGCTGCGCGATGCCCAGCACGTTGCCGAACTGGTCCACGAGGTATTGCTGCTCCAGCACGGCCTGACTGATGTTCGCGAAATGGGCGCCGAACTCCACGCGCGTGAACCGACTGAACGGGTAGAACGATTGTGCGAAGGCGTCACGGATCACGAAGCGCTCGATCCGCGGCGTGAGGATGAAGGTGTCGCCGTTGGGGTTGGTGGTGTCCGGCTCGATGATCGTCGGCAAGTAGAAATACAGCGGTTGCTGCGACCCGCCCATCGCCCAGTTGAAGCGATGGGACTGGTTGATGTACGCCGCGAGCACCTGTGCCTCGCTCAAGCGGCCGTTCACCGAGCCGGAGAACACCATGGTATGGTTGCCCAGGATGTCCGACAGCGAGACGGCGGTCCCGCCGAAGAAGCCACGCCCGAAGTTGTCCCGCTCGTAGCCGATGGTCGGGCGGGCGACGTAGTCGGGGGTGAACCGCGTGTGATACGCCTTGAGCGTGAATTCGCTCGTGTCCGGTAGGACGGGCGACGAGTCGATCAGCGTCTTCACCGAGATGGCCGCCGGTGCCCCGGAGTCGGACGTGGCACCGGACGACCGGAAGCCCGTCGTGGAGCGGTAGACCGACGCGCCCGCACGCGGCTCTGGTGCGGCGGGTGCGACGGCGACCGCCGCCGCGGGCGTGGGCCCGCCGAACGGCCGGCGCATCGCGGCCAGCAGGGAGGTCGCCGGCGGCGCCGTGGGGGCATGGTACGGCTGCCGCTTGAGGGAGCGGGGGTTGTCCACCGCGTACACGTTGTACTCCCCGTCTTCATAGTAGGCGAATGCCAGGCGGTCCGCCTCGTGCGCCCAGGAGAGGGCGGGCGAGAGGGGCGTGATACCGGAAACGCCCGTGTACACGTCGGTCAGCTGGTAGATGTTCCCGTCGGTGACGTCGTACAGGAAGATGTCGCTGATGCCGTTGCGGTCGGAGACGAACGCCAGCGACCGGCCGTCGGGCGCCCACGCGGGGTTGATGTTCTTCCCCTCGTCCATGTGCCCGAGCACGTCGATCGCGCCGGTGCCGAGGTGAAACAGCGCGATCCGCAGGTTCCCGAATTTGAGCGCTTCGAAGTCCGTCACCGCGCCGCGGTCGGTCGCGAACGCGATCGTCTTCCCGTCGGGCGACCAGGACGGCTGCAGATCCGCGTACTTGTCGTTCGTCAGGCGGTGCAGGTTCGAGCCGTCCGCATTCACGACGAACAAGTCCGACAGGCCGCCGTCGTACCCGGTGAACACCAGCTGCTTCCCGTCGGGCGACCACGAGGGCGTCGTGAGCCCGTTCAACGGGATGCGAATGCGCTGCGCTTCCCGGTCCTTTTTCACATCGAGGACGACCAGGTCGTCGCGGTCCTTGTGCTTCGCCGCGATGGCGAAGTAGCGCCCGTCCGGCGAGAACGCGCCGGCCGAGTTGATGAAGCGGAGGCTCTCGTAGTTACTGCTGAGCGTGGATTTCACGAGGCGCCGCTTGACGCGACCGGTTTCCGCATCGGCCAGGTAGAGGTCTACGAAGAAGGAGTTCTTCTCGCTGAAATAGGCGATCTCGCGTCCGTCGGGCGTCAGCGCCGGCGCGATGTGCAGCGTGCCTTCCGACCGCTTCTCGGTGAGCACCGGCTGGGCGATGCGGCGCGCGCGGTAGTGGTCGGCGAGCTGCGGCAGGTACGTCGTCTGGATCGCGTCGCGCCACTCGCTCGAGAGGTCGTCGAGCGTGATGCCGAGGGTACGCTTGAAGGCCCCCTCGATGCCGCCCGAGACTGACGCCTGCAGGACCTGTCCGATCGCCTCGTCGCCCCACTTCTCCCCGACGTACGCCCACAACGCGTGTCCAAAGTAGTACGGGAAAATCTGCTGGTAGGTCATCTCCTCGATCGTCGGCAGGTGTCCCTCGAGCGAGGCATCGCGCAGCCACATCGCCGTATGTGGGTCGATCGGCCCGACGGAGAGGTACTCGGCCATCCCCTCCATGAACCAGAGCGGCGGGTTCACGTTCACAATCGTTTGGATGCCCGCGCCGATGCGGCCGCGGCTGTAGACGTCGAACTGGAACTGGTGCACCATCTCGTGTCCCATCACGTGCTCGAAGTCCGCGTAGGAGCCCGTGAAAGGAATAACCATGCGGTGCTTGAAGGGCTCCGTGAACGCGACCACGCCTTCCGGCTGCTCCTCGGGGGACGTGTTGGTCTGCTGGAAGTCCGATTGCGACGCGTAGATGATGATCGGCTTCCGCCCCTGGAACTGATGATGCAGGATGCGGGAGAGCCGCGCGTACCACCGCTCGGCCATGCGCGCGGCGTCCAAGGCCGCGGTCCGCTCGGCCGGATAGTAGTACACGTCGAAGTGCTCGGTTTGGATGATCCGGAAGTCGAAGGTCTGATACTGGACCTTGTTTTGCCCGAAGTACTGCGCCACGAGCGGCGTCGCGCCGACCAGCGCGAGCGCCGCCGCGATTCCACCGATGCGTCGCATGAACGTCATCCTTTCGACCCGCCCTCGGGGGCGGCGGCCAGCACCGGCGCGTCACCCCACAGACGCTCGAGCTGGTAGAACTCCCGCAATTCCGGATGAAAGACGTGCACCACGAAATCCACGTAGTCCAGGAGCACCCATCGACCCTGTGTGAGCCCTTCGACATGATGCGGCTCGATGCCGCGAGGTGCCAGTGCGGTCATCAGGTGATCCGCCATGCCCCGCACGTGGGCGTCCGACGTACCCGACACGATCACGAAGTAGTCCGCAGCGGCCGTCAAACCCCGCAGGTCCAGCACGATCGGATCGATCGCCTTGCGGTCGGCCAGCGCCGCGGTCACGAGCCGGAGGGCCAACTGCGCCTCCCCGTCTGCCCGGCTCGCCGAGCGCCCGCTCCGCCTGCTACTCATAGCGGGCCCGCCCTGCGTTTGTTCCGTCCCCGATCCGAGAATACACCTCCCATGCCGGCCGCTATTCCTTGACGACGCTCACCTGGATCTCGGGGCGCACGTCCGCGTGCAGCTTGATCCCGACCCGGAACTCGCCCAGCTCGCGAATCGGCTCGGGGAGGTCCACCTTGCGTTTGTCCACGCGGATCCCGAGCTCGTCGAGCTTGCGCTGGATGTCGCTCGCCGTGACCGAGCCGAACAGCTTGTCCTCTTCCCCCACCTTCACCGCGAAGCTCAGGCGGACGTCTGCGATACGGGTCGCTTCGGTTTCGGCCACGCCTCGCTCGGCCGCCCGCTGCTTGGCGATCCGCTCCGCCTCGTAGGCGATCCTCTTCTTGTTGGCCTCGGTCGCCGGGTAGGCGAGCCCCTTTGGCAGCAGGTAATTACGCGCGTATCCGTCCTTCACCTTCACCACGTCGCCCGCCGCGCCGAGGTGCTGCACGGGTTCTCGCAGGATCACTTCCATGGGTTCCCTGTCCCTCGCAATGGTTTCAAGACGGCGCGGCGGCTGCGCCCAGTGGCACCCGGGCGACCAGCGCGTGGCCCCGCCACGCGAGTGCGAGCCCGACCAGCGTCGCGAGCACCAGCCACACCGACCAGCTGCCGGCGGCGAGTCGCACCGCGGGCTCGAACGCCGGATAGAGGCCCGGCGCGACCTCGATCGCGTAACGCACCGTCCGGCTCGCGTCACGCGTCGCCTCCCACTGGACCTGCTTCCAGACTGCGGGCCCCGCGGTCGCCCGCGCCAACAGGACGACTCCTGCGGTCGCGTACAGGCACGCCCGTGCCGCGAGCGACCGGAAAGCTGCGGGCCGAAGCCTGGCGCTGGTGGCGAACGCGGCGGTGACGAGTACGATCCAGGCGCGGCCCAGGCCGTCCAGCAGTCCCCGTTCCGGCGCCACCAGCAGGGCGACCCCGACGCCGCCCGCGAGCGCCACTGCCAGCCACTCCCCCCGCGATCCCGGACGGGCCGCGATCAGGAGGCCCGCAAACGGCAGGGTCACGAAGCTCACCGGCGCCACCGCGGCGAACAGCAAGACGCCGACCACGAGGCGCCAGTGCCTCAGCCGACGTACCCCTTGATGTAGGGCAGCAGCGCGAGCTGACGCGCCCGCTTGATCGCCGTCGCGAGCTGGCGCTGGTGCCGCGCGCACATCCCCGACAGCCGACTCGGCAGAATTTTGCCGCGCTCGGTCAGGAAGCGACCGAGGGTGCGGTCGTCCTTGTAGTCGAGCACGCGCACGCCGGACTCGCACACGGGACACGTCTTGGCGGGCCGTCTCATGCTTCG
>DATHGL010000215.1:0-4217 GCA_035317625.1 Gemmatimonadales bacterium
GAACTGGGTGCCGCTGAACGTGATGGTGAGTGGGCCGCTCCCGGGCGCCGCGCTCATCGCCCGGTAGATCGTCAGGCGGCGGGTGGGCAAGCTGAGCGGATCGAAGGTGACGCTCGCCACCTCCGTCCAAGCCGACATCCCGCCGCCCGACACCGTCGGGCTGGGCGCGACGCCCTGGGACTGCTGCGCCATCACCGCGACGGTGACGAGCGTGTTGCCCCTCGGGGCGATGGGGCCGGTGGTGAACACCGCCGCGTTGACCTTCTGGCCGGCCGTGAGCAGCGTGTGGGTGATCGTCGCGACCGAGACCGAGATGTCGAAGGGCTGGGACGTGGCGCCGTTGAGCCCGGCGGCCGAGGCCGCGAGCGTGTAGCCCGTTCCCGCCTGGTCGATGCTCAAGTCGGTGAACCGCGCCACACCCCCCGCGGCCGTGACCGTGGTGGTGCCCGAGAGCGTGCCGCCGCCGGGGTTGGTCCCGATCGCCAGCGTGATGGTGGTGGCGCTGGCAACCCGGTTGGCGAACTGATCGCGGACCTCCACTTCGACGGCGGGCGTGATGATGGCACCCGGCGCCGTGCGCGCCGGCTGCACCGTGAACGCCAGCTGGGTCGCCGGGCCGGGCTCCACCGTGACGCCGGCCGTCTGGGTGATCGCGAGCCCGTTGATCGTGGCCGAGACGGTCTTGGATGCCGCGGCGGTCGAGCTGAGCGACCCCGTCGCCACCCCGCCGGAGCCGGTCGGCGCGGCGGGCTGGGTGAGCGTGTTGCCGGACCCGGTGGCCGAGAGCACCACGGTCGCGCCGCTGACCGGGTTGCCGTTGTCGTCCTTGGCGGTGACCGTGATGGTCGTGGTGCTCGCCCCGCTGCTCGCCGGGATGGTCGTGGGCGCGGCGCTCACGGTCGACAGCGACGCGGACACCCCGCCGCCGGGCGGCGGGCCGCCCGGGCCGTGGCAGGCGGTGCTCCCCGAGTCGGTGAACGTCTGGCCAGCGATCGGGATGAACTTCCAGGCGTAGCTGTCGTCGTACAGGTACAGCTTCAGCACGCCGTACGTGTCGCCGTTCCGCACCTCGCTCGTGGGAAACCGGTTGGTCACGGTGCCGCCGCTCTTGCCCCCGGTGCCGACGATGATCTCGCGCACGCCGGAGACGTCGTCCCGCGTGCCGTCCGGCTTGATCGGAGCGAGGCGCTCGTAGAAGTGGCGGTGTCCGCCGAGGACCAGGTCAGCCTTGGCCGCATACAAGGCGTCCCACAGCGGGCGCACCCCACCGTAGGTGATGCCGCCCGTGCCGGTCCCCTCGGTCGAGGAGTACAGGGGATGGTGCCAGTAGGCGAGGGTGCACAGGTTCGAGTGGGACGCGAGGTCGGCCGTGAGCCACTGCTGTTGCGGCGAGCCGACACTCATGGGGATGTTGCTGTTGAGGGCGATGACGTGCCAGGCGCCGAGCTCGAAGCTGTAATAGCCTTTCGCGGGGTCGCCCGCCGCCGCGCCGAAATAGCCGTAATAGCCGGATGCGCCATTCGTGTTGTAATCGTGGTTGCCCGGCACCGGTTTGGTGCGCGCCTTGTGGCGGCCCCAGTTGGGGGTGTAGCAGTTGCGGTACTCCGTGGCGGTGCCGTTCTCGTAGACGTTGTCGCCCAACGCGAACACCGTGCCGGGGATGTTGTCGAGCAGCAGCGCCGTCTCCTCGTCAAAGGTCCGGCCGCAATCCGCCATGTCGCCGGCGCCGGCGAAGATCTCGGGCGGGTTGGCGGTGACCAAGCCGGTCGGGGTGGTGAACGACTTCGCCACCCGCGGCTCCGTGGTTGGGTTGCTGTCTTCGCCGCACGCCGCGATGGCCAGCGTCAGCAGGGCGGATCGGTAGACGAAGCGGCGGAGCTCTGGGCGCATGAGCAATTCGTTGGGGAGTCGGTCGGGCGAAACGCAACAATCGCGCCGGGCGATTGTGTGCCGCAATTTCCGCGGCTGTCTGGAGGGCGCAGGGGCGGCCTGCTACATTGTCGTATCGCAATGGCCACATGTCTCCGCTCCACGTTTCCCGCCGCCCTGCTGGCGTGGTGCCTGTTCGGCTGCACCGAGCGTCACGCCTCCGGCACGATTGTCTTCCGGCTCGCGTCCGGTCGCGACTCCCCGATGGCCGCACGCGACAGCGCGGTCGTGGCGCTGGGGCGCGACACGATCATCGTCCGCCGCGTCGAGCTGGTGTTGAAAGAGATCCAGCTCGCGCCGGCAGGCTCGGGGGAATGCGACCCGGAGGAAGCGGAGGAGGAGGCGTGCGCGCCGCTCGAGATGGAGCCCGTGCTGCGCGCGCTGCCGCTGGGCGACGCGGCCGAGTCCCTGATCACGGTGCGGGCTCCGGCGGACACGTACATCGTGTTCCACTTCGCGATCCAACCGCCGGACCCGAGCCACGACGGCGCGTTGCTCGCGGCCCATCCCGACTTCGCCGGCGTCTCGATCCGTGCCCAGGGCACGTTCCGGCGGTCGGGCACGCGCCGCGACTTCGTGTACACGTCGCCCTTCAGCGAGCAGGAGGAGACGGCCCTGATGCCGCCGCTGGCCGTCCTGCCGGACTCGAGGGTGAACCTGACGCTGCGCATGGCGGTCGCGACCTGGTTCCTCAGCGCGGACAAGACCGCCCTCATCGATCCGTCCAGCGCCAATCCGGGCCAGCCCAACCAGAGCCTGGTCCACGACAACATCCGCACCTCGGTCGCCGCGTTCCGCGACGACGATCCCGAGGGCAGCGACGGCCACCCTGGCGCACCCGCGGCCAGAGACGCGGTCTCGCCCTGGCCCGCCGATCACGACGCCAACCGACTTGCGACGCTGCTCACGCGCGATGCGGCGAGCGTCCCGCGCTGCCGGCCACAGGTCCCGCGCCTGACGGGAGACTCCATCGGGCCGATGCGGCTGGGCGAATCGTTGGCGGAGTTGCAGCAGCGCTGCCCGCGGCTGCTGTACGGCTGGGCATCGGATCCCGACGGATTTGCGGTAGCGGCAGTCGCGACGCGGCTGGGCGGCGCGATCGTGACCGCGCTCCTGACCGACACACTCGCCACCGCCACCGTGCGCCAGGTCGATCTGGCGCAGCCCGGGCCGAGGACGGCCCAAGGTGTGGGCGTCACGTCGACGTTGCGGGAGCTCGAGCGGGCGTACGGAGCGCCCGGCGCCTCCGAGGCGGGCTGTGACCTGCGGATCTGGTTCGCGTCCCTGCCGGGCCTGGCGTTCCAAATGGCGTTTCCCGCGCGTGAGCGGCGCGAGTGCGGCGGACTGAGCGAGCAGCCGCTGCCGCCGGATCTGCGCGTTACCACCGTGATTCTGGTCCCGCGCTAGGGGGCCGCCCGCGCTTTTATCTCCACAGCGAGTGCCCCGGCATTCAGGCTCAGGGGCCAGGTCGCATCGATGGTGTAGTAGTTGGTGCGCCATTCCACTTGGAGATCCCCGGGCGTGCTTTCCCCGGACGGCTGCTCGGCGATCTCCGTGAAGCCCGTGCCCGGCGCGACCACCGCCACGTTGCGATTCACCCCGAAGGCGCCGTAGGCGACGTTGTTGGCATTGGCGAAGACCCCGAGCGGCACGCTCAGACCGGTCACCGCGTTACCCCGACTCGAGCCGGTCTCCCCGATGGCTCCCGCCCCGTTCACCCCGCTCGTCTCCACGCCGTCCCACTGCGACACGATCCACTGGCAATGCGACAGCGTCACGCTGGACGTGATCGTGATCGGCCCGCTCCCCGGCGCCGTGCTCATCGCCCGGAAGATCGTCAGCCGCCGCAGCGGCAACGTGCCGGTATCGAAGGTGACGCTCGCCACCTCCGTCCAGGTGGTCATGCCACCGCCCGACAGCGTGGGGCTCGGGGGGGCACTGGTGGAGTTATGCTCGAGCACCGCGACCGTGATGAGCGTGTTGGGGGCGGGGGCGATGGCGCCGGTGGTGTAGACCCTTTGGTTGACGATGTTCGTGCCGGCCGTGAGCAGGAGCTGGCTAACTGTCGCCAGCGAGCCGGCCGTGATGTCGAAAGTGCTCGACGTCGCATCCGCGAGCCCGACCGACTTCGCCTCAAGCTTGTAGCCGACTCCCTCCCGGTCGATGCTCAGGTCGCCGAAGCGCGCCGCACCCGACACGGCGTTGACCGTCGTCGTGCCCGAGAGCGTGCCACCGCCGGGATTGTCGTCGACCCTCAGCGTGACCGCGGCGGGGCTCGCGACCCGGTT
>DATHGL010000216.1:0-5000 GCA_035317625.1 Gemmatimonadales bacterium
TCGAACGTCCACGCCACCTTCAGCTGCTTGACGTTGTCGCGATTGATCTGCGTGAGCGACGAGTACCGCATGCTCTCCGGGCCACCGCCATACACCGGCCACTCCACGGAATGGCGAGCACCCGTCGGGGATTGTGCGGACAGGGTCGCAGCAAGGAGGAAGGGAACGCAATACCGCACGTGCATGGCCCTCGACGCAGCTAGAACTCCAGCTTCTTCAAGAAGTCGCAGTTCCGCCGCGCACTGCCGAGCGGATCTTCCAGGCCTTCTTGCTCCACGTAGCAGAACTTGCGGTCGATGTCGGGCACGGCCGCCAGCAGGCGCTTGAAATCCACCGTTCCTGTGCCGAGCTCGGTGTCGCGCGAGCGGTCCGTGACGACGTCCTTCAGATGGAAGCTCCAGTAGCGGTCGCGGTACCGCTGCAGGTAGGCGAACGGATCGCCGCCCCCCATCACCAGGTTGCCGGTGTCGAGCTGGAGGCGCACGACCTTGGGGTCGGTGCGCTCGACGAACACGTCGTACGGCACCTTGCCGTCGATCAGCGGCATGTGGTCGGGTTCGTTGTGGAAGGCGAGCCAGATGCCGGCGCGCCGGGCGGCGGCCCCGGCAGTATTGAAACGATCGGACCACTCCCGCCAGTCGTCGAGCGTGCGCGAGGTCTCCCCCGTGAAGCTCGGCACGATCAGGTACTCGTGGCCCAGCCGGTGCGCGATCTCGAGGCTCCGCTCCCACCCGACGAACAGCGTGATCGGCGAGATGTGGGCCGAAGGCGCCCGCAGTCCTTCGCGATCGAGCGCGGCCCGGACTTGCTCGGTGGTGCGGCCGAAGTTGCCGAACGACCAGAGCAGCTCGACGTCGCTATAGCCCATGGCGCGCACGGCGGCCAGGGTCCGCTCCGGGTCCTGGCGCATCGCGTCCCGCACCGAGTACAGCTCGAGCCCGATACGGTTGAGGTGGCCCACGCGGTTGCCGCGGATTGACGGCCACGCACTGCTCGCGAGAGAGGCCCCGAGGGTTTGTACGAACGTTCGCCGCTGCACGCCTCAAACTGTCGCGAGATCGGTCGCGTGGCAAGAACTAGCCGGTGTTGCGCAGCCCCTGGGCAATCCCGTTCAGCGTCGACGCGAGGCCCGCGCTGATCGGCGCCAGCGCGGGGTCGCCGGGGGCGGCGTCGCGCTTGCGCTGCAGGAAGGTCACCTGGAGCAAGGACAGCGGATCCACGTACGGGTTCCGGAGGCCGATCGCCGTCTGCAGCATGGGATTATCTCGCATGAGGTACTGACTCTCCCGGATGCTGAGCAACGCGGCGATGGTGCGGCGGAACTCGTCTTCCAGGTGGTCGAACAGCGTGAGGTCACCGCCCCCCCCCAGCTCCCGCACGTACATCCGAGCGATCGAGAGGTCGGCCTTGGCACACACCATCTCTATTTTCGCGAGCAGGTCGTCGAAGAACGGCCACGCCTGGGCCATGCGGCGTAATACGGCGAGCCCGCCGGGCTCGGCGGCGACGGCTTCGAGTGCGGTCCCCACGCCCAACCACCCCGGGAGCATGAGGCGCGTCTGGGTCCAGCCGAACACCCAGGGGATGGCCCGAATCCCTTCGAACGTTTCATCACCCCGCGCACGGTACGCCGGTCGCGACCCGAAGCGCACGTCGGCCAGCTCCCGGACGGGCGTCGTCTCGAGGAATAGCCTGAAGAGGTCCCCGCTGCCGTACACCAGTGAGCGGTAGTGGGGCAACGCCCCCGCGGCCAACCGATCCATGATTCCCCGGAACCGCGCTTCCTCGCCCGGCTGGAGCTCGTCGCGCCAGTCCTCGAACCGATGCAGCAAGACGCCGGAGAGCATCAGCTCGAGGCTGCGCTCGGCGACGGACGGCAGGCCGAAGTTCTGGGACACGATCTCGCCCTGCTCCGTGATCTTGATCCCACCGTGCACCGTCCCCGGGGGAAGGGCGGTGAGCGCCCGTGCCACCGGCGAGCCCCCGCCGCGGCCCACGGTGCCGCCGCGGCCGTGGAACAGCGTCCACGACACGCCGGCCCCGGCGCACGCTCGCGCCACCTCCTCCTGCACGCGGTACAGGGCCCACGCCGATGGCAGGAGGCCGGCGTCTTTCGCGGAATCGGAGTAGCCGAGCATCACCTCTTGGTGCCGCCCGCGGGCCGCGACGTGCCGCTGCCAGACCGGCTCGTCGAGCAGCGAACGAACGACGAGCGGCGCACGCTCCAGGTCCTCCAGGGTCTCGAACAGCGGCACGATGTCGATGCGCGAGAGTGCCGGCTCACGCGCCAAGTCCACGAGCCCTGCTTCACGCGCCAAGAGCAGCACGCGCAGCAGGTCGTCGGCGGACCGGGTGCGCGACACGATGTAGGTCGACGCCGCGGCCACGCCGATCTCGTCTTGGATCGCCTGCATGACCTGAAATACGCGCAACGCCTCATCGGTCGACTCCGCGAGGGTGATGTGCGGCGCGCGCCACGGCCGTCCGCCCGCCAACTCGCGACGGATGGCCGGGCCGTCCAGCTCGCCGAGGCCGGCAGCGGACGTGAGGTCGCGGAGCGCCCGGGTGTGGACGGCGGCGTCGTCCCGCACGTCGAGGCGGTAGCCGTGGAAGCCATGGGCGCGTACCTGGGCCAGGAGCGGCTCCACCAGGGTGCGCCTGGCATGTGCCGCACCGACGGCATCAAGCGCGCCCCCGACGAGCGTGAGGTCGCGCTCGAGCGCTCCGGACGAGCCGTACCCCGGGGGATCGGCCTCGACCCGGGTCCGCATGAAGCTGACCTTCATGCGCAGGGGCTCGTCGGCGTTGCGGTGGCGATTCTGCTCCCACACAGCGGGGAGCTCGGCGCGATCCTGCTCGAGCGAGGCCCTGAGGTCGGGCGAGAGCGCCGCGAGCCGCTCCGACACGGAGAGGCGTGCCGCGAGCTCCGCCAGCGCCCTCGCGTAATGGCCGAGCACCGCGCGGCGGGCGCTGCGCGCGGCCGCGAGCGTGATCTCCGCGGTGACGAACGGGTTGCCATCCCGGTCGCCACCGACCCAGCTCCCCAAGGTGAGCGGCGTCATCGGGGCGGGGCCGAGCTCGCCGCCGAATTCGTCCTCGAACGCCTGGACGAGCCGCTCACGCGCGCGTGACGCCGCGTCGAGCAGGCGGTCTTCCAGATACCAGAGAGCGTTCGCTACCTCGTCCACCACCGACGGGCGATCGCGCCGGACCTCCTCGGTGAGCCAGAGGAGCTCCACCTCGCCCTCGAGCTGTCCTTCGATCGCGCGGCGCCGCGCCTCCGGTGCGCCGTCCCGCGCCAGCAGACCCCCCGCCAGACGCGCCTGGAGATCGAGGATGGTGCGTCGCGCGGACTCGGTGGGATGCGCGGTGAGGACCGGTCGGACGTCGAGCGATGCCAGCGCGCGCGCGACCTCCTCCGCTCCGTGACCGCCCTCGCGCAAGCGTCGCAGCGACCAGCGCACCGAGCCGCGCTGCGCCGCGGCCAGGTCGTCTTGCCGTGCCCGCCGGACCCGATGGGCCTGTTCCGCGGCGTTGATCAGGATGAAGAACACCGTAAAGGCACGGGCCGCGCGGCGCGCGGTCTCCGGTGGGAGGGATCGGGTGCGCGCGAGCAGCGCATCGAGGTCCGGCGCCCCCGGGACGCCGAGCCGTCGGGCGCGGCAGGCCCGGCGCAAGTCCTCGACCGCGTGGAACGTGTCGTCGCCCGCCAGTCGGCCGAGCACCCTGCCGAGCGTCCCCGCGAGCCAGCGCACGTCCCGGCGGAGCGGTGCGTCCTGCGGGCGGACGACGGGCGGGGGAAGCGGAACGGTCGCGGCGAGGTGGGTCGTCGTCATGACGGTGATCGTGTCCGCATGGAAGTCGGTCTCCCTCGCCCGTGCATGTGACCAGGCCGCTGCCGCGGCGTTGCAACACTTGCCAACACCGACGGCCGGCGCAACCCTACACGCATCGCGGTTCCACCTGCACCACATATCCCGGAGTGCGCATGTCCTCCATTCTGATGGTCGACGACAACGGCGCGCTGCGCGAGGCTCTGGCCCGCTCCTTGACCCGCCGAGGCTCCCGGGTGACGACGGCCGCGAGCGGTGTCGCAGGGTTGGAGGCGCTCCGCAAGCAATCGTTCGACGTCGTCGTCACGGAACTGAACTTGCCGGACCGCAGCGGCCTGTGGCTGTGGCGCCAGGCGCTCGTCCTGCGGCCGGAGCTGCGCGGCCGGTTCGTACTGATCGTCTCGGAGCCGCTGCCGGACCGGGCGAGTCTCACGTCGTTTCTGGAAACGGAGCGATGTGTCGTGAAGCCGCTCTCCGTGGAGACGCTGTGGCGGCAGGTGGAGGATGTCGTCCGCGGGGCGCCCACGACGGCCTCGCCGCGGCGCGCGGAGCCGCCCGACGCTGCCCGCCGCGTCGTCTAGTCGGGGCGCGATCGCGCGTCGCTAGCTGGCGCGCTCGATCCGGTCGAGCGCGAACCGCAGCCGGAACATCGCGGCGTCGAGGTCGCGTAGGCTCGCCTCGTCGAGCGTGCCCGACTCGGCGACATTGGTGAGCAGCTGTAACGCGTTGCGGATGTGCTCGCCGGGGCCGTCGCTGCTGCGTCGCTCGGCCGCGCCGCGACGATCCCCCCCGGTGCGCCGCTCCTCCACCACGACCCGCACCACTTGGCGACGGTCCGCGACGGTCCGGCGGTCCGTGACGCCACGGCGATCGATGCGCGGGGCCTCCATGGAGGGCAATGTGGCGCCCGCCGTCCGGTTCAGCTAGTCAGCCCACTCGGGGGGGTCGGGACCAGGGCCGTATCTTCAATGACGAGACCCCCTTGACTCGGGTCGGGACGCGCGGTTAGCATTGCCGTCTGCGCGCGAACTTTTTTGGCGCGCGGCTCTTTGAGAACTGATGGTCGAGCGTGTGGAGTGCGGACCCGTTTGAACGGCGCGCGGTCAGACGCGCGTCGCGAGGGTTTGACTCTGACGTGATACGGACGACATACGAAACGCAAGTCGT
>DATHGL010000217.1:0-22930 GCA_035317625.1 Gemmatimonadales bacterium
CGAGCGCCTTGCACAGGGGGCACCACGTGGCCCAGAACTCGAGCACCACAGGCTGCTTGCCGATGTAGCGGCCCAGATCGACCGGCCTCCCGTCCAGATCCTCGACGGCCACGACCGGTGCCTTGGTGCCGACGGCGAGGCCGACGTCCTGGGCCCCGAGCGACGACACCGCGGCGACCGCCAGCGCCACGCCCGCCAGGAACGCGTATCTCATCACCACACCATTCCCGCTTGAACGAAGTAGTACTCCGCCATGGCCAACAATACCACGCCCGCGCCTTTCTTGATCCACGCCATCCACGCACCAGCCCGCGGCAACGTAGACAGAGTTCCCGAGAACAGTCCGATGACGACCAGTAGCGCCGTCATGCCCAGCGAGAATACGAACAGATACGTGAAACCCAACAGGCCGCTCCGCGTGGTCGCCACCCAGGTCAACACGGCGGCGAAGACAGGAGCGCCGCACGGCGCCGCGACTATCCCCGACGTGGCGCCGAGGAGAAAGACCGCCGGGTACGATCCACCGGAGAGCCCAGCCACCCACTGGAGCAGGCGTTGCGGCGCCGAGACCGGGATCACATCCAGCATGGCAAGCCCGAACACGAGCAACAGGTTCCCTATCGCGAGCCGGGCCCACCAGCTTGCGCTCACGGTGCCGAACAGGGAGCCGCTGAGGCCCGCGATCAGGCCGAGCAGGGCGTAGAACAGGGCCAGGCCCGCGGCGTAGGTGAGCGTAAGCCCCGCGGTGCGGGCACGGGAGCTGTGCCGGCCGGTCGCCCCCGACAAGATCCCCATGGTGATGGGGATCATCGGGTAGATGCAGGGAAAGGTACTGGTCGCCACGCCGGCGCCGAACAGCGTCACGACCGCGAGCAGCGGGTGGTGGCTCAGCGCCTCGCCCAGGCCCGGCGTGTCCATGCCGCAATCTAGCACGCGGCAGGGACACCCGGACCGCGCGGCCTACACGCTCCAGCCCGGGCGATACTCCGAGCGCACGTACTCCGCCGGGATCTTGGTGTTCGCGATCTCGCCCGAGTGCGAGTCGATCTCGAGCACCTGAGCCGTGCGCACCGCGAGATTGCCCAGCAGTACCATCTCGGTGAGCGGGCCCGCATGGCCTGGGAAGTTCGAGCCCGCGGGCGTGCCGCCCTTGCACGCCGCGATCCACTCGGCGTAGACGCTCTCGAGGCGCGGGTACTTCTGCGCCGGCGGGTGGGCGGTGAGCTCGGCCTGACGCGCCTCGTCCAGCAGTCGCGGCTCCTCGCCGTAGATTCCCGCCACGAGCTTGCCCTGGTCTCCGATCCACAACTGGCCGCTCGTATCGAACGGCCAGGCTGCCGGGTCCGCGACCTCCTTGGGGCGCGACGGATACAGGCTGCCGTCCCGCCACACGACTTTCACCTCGGGGCGATTGCCCTTCGCGGCGAAGGTGTAGGTGATGCGCGAGCAGGCGGGCGCGCTCTCGCTGAAGAGCTTGGTCGATTCGGGCTCGATCCGCGTCGGGTAGCCCAGATCGAGCGCCCAGAACGACGCATCCATCGCGTGACAGGCGATGTCGCCCAGGGCGCCGGTGCCGAAGTCCCACCACCCGCGCCATTTGAACGGCGCGTACGCGGGATGGTACGGCCGCGCGGGGGCGGGGCCGAGCCACAGGTCCCAATCGATCCAGGGCGGCGTATAGTACTCTTCGAGCGGCCGCTCGATCGCTTGCGGCCAGATCGGCCGGTTGGTCCAGAGCTGGATCTCGCGCACGGTGCCGATGGCTCCGGCCTCGACCCACTCGCGGATTTGCCGCGTGCCCTCGCCGGCGTGGCCCTGGTTCCCCATCTGGGTGGCGACCTTCGCCTTGCGGGCCGTTTCGACCAGCTGGCGCACCTCCCACAGGGTACGGGCCAGCGGCTTCTGGATGCGGGTGTGCTTGCCCAGCTTCATCGCCATCATCCCGGCCACGGTGTGCGTGTGATCGGGCGTGGAGACGGTGACCGCATCGATGTTCTTTCCCTCCTTTTCGAGCATCACCCGAAAATCTTTGAAGCGCTTCGCCTTGGGGAACGCCGTGAAGGACGGCGCTCCCTGGTGTTCGTCCACATCGCACAGGGCGTAGATGTTCGCCCCGGCCTTCGCGACGCCCTTTACGTCATTCGCTCCCATGCCGCCCACGCCGATGCAGGCGACGTTGACCGTATCGCTGGGCGCGCGGTACCCGCGGCCGAGCACTTGCCGGGGGACGATGGCGAACGCCACACCGGCGCCGACGTCGCCGACGAATTTCCGTCTCGAGATGCGCTTGCGTAACATGATGCGACCTCCTCAGTCGCCCGCCACGGGCTGGCGCGCGCGCGCGTCCCCCGGGCGAAACAGCGCTGCAAATAAGAGTAGGACGACCGCGGCGAACCCGGCGGGCAGCACCCAGAAGCTGGGCCAACGCTCGAGGGTGAGGCCCGCCGCGCCGCCGAGCAGCCGGTTGTAGACGTTGCCGGCCACTTGTGCGCCGATGAGCATGCCGATGCCGTAGGTGACCAGCACGAGGAATCCCTGCGCCTGGCCGCGGACCGCGGGTGTCGATTTCTTGTCCACGTAGATCTGACCGGTCACGAAAAAGAAGTCGTAACACACTCCGTGGAGCAGGATACCGATGATGATGAGCCAGAACACCGCACCGGGCGCCGCGATCGCAAACAGGGCGTAGCGCAGGACCCAGGCCGCCATGCCCGCCATCAGCATCCGCTTCACGCCGAGCCGCGCGAAGCAGAGCGGCATGAGCAGCATGAAGATGACCTCGGACATCTGGCCCAGGGACTGCGTCGCCGCGATTTTCGTGATGCCGGCATCGCCCAGGAAGATCTGGGTGAAGTTGTAGTAGGCCGCGAGCGGGATGCACAATAACAGCGAGGCGGCGACGAAGACGTAGAATGCGCGGTCGCCGAGCTGTGCCAGCGCGTCGAGGCCGGCGATGCTACGCAGGGAGACGCGCTGCCCCGCGCCCGGCGGCGGCGTATGCGGTAGCGTGAAGCTGTAGATCCCGAGCAGCACGCTGGCCGCAGCGGTGGTGTAGAGCGGGAGCGCCGTCTGCTCCGGGACGACCGAGGTCAGCGCGCCCAGCACGAGGCTGATGAACAACCCGGCCACGATCCAGCCGATGGTGCCGAACACCCGGATCAGGGGAAACTGTTTTTCCTGTGACTGGATGTGGTGGAACGCCAGGCTGTTCGCAAGGCCGAGCGTCGGCATGTAGCACAGGTTATAGAACAGCAGCAGCAGGATGAACACGGTGGGCGTGCCCACGGCCCGGGGGACGGCGAACATCACCACACCGCCCAGCAGGTGGAGCATGCCCAGGACCTTCTCGGTCGCGAAGTAGCGGTCGGCGACGAGCCCAAGGAAAAATGGCGCGACGATGGCCGCGATCGGGTTCACGGTGTAGGGCCAGTGCGTCAGCGTCTCCATGCCGTGATGGGTCATGTACACCGCGATCGTCGTGTACCAAGCACCCCAGATGAAGAACTGGAAGAACATCATCGCCGACAGCCTGGCGCGAACGCTCACGGCAGCACCCGGATCTTGATATTCCGGAAGGCCACGCGGAACTCGTGTTCCTGCAGGCCGATGTAGCCCTCGGCGTTCCGGCCGTATTTCGGGTGATCTGCGAACTTGCTGGCCTTGACCTTCGCTTCCCAATCGGGGCTCAACAGTTCGTACTCGACCACCTTCACGCCGTTGAGCCAGTGCTCGACGTGATTGCCGTTCACCACGAGGCGCGCCTGGTTCCACTGACCGGCCGGCTTCACGACGCCCGCCGGCGAGGGGTACAAGCCGTAGTCGGCACCCGCTGCCGTCAGGCGCGACTGGCCGTCGGGGTGCCCTGCGTCGTCGAGCACCTGCATCTCGGGAGCAGTCCAGTAGATCGCCGTTTCGTCCTCGCTCGCCCGATAGAAGATCCCGCTGTTGCCGTTCTTGGCAATGTTCCATTCGAGCGACAGCTCGAAGTTCTTGAACTTGTCGGTCGTGATGATGTCGGCCGCCGCCCGCACGCGCGTCAGCGCGCCCTCGCGGACCCCCCACCCCGACGGCATCGAGTCCATTTGCCACCCGCGCCAGCCGACGGTGCTGTGGCCGTCGAACAGGAGGCGCCAGCCCGCGGCGCGTTCTTCCGGCGTCAGCGTGTTGAGCCGCGCCGCGCCGCTACCCGAAGCGGCCTGCTGGGCGAGTGCCATGTTGGGCGCGGCGGCGGCCGTCGCCAGCGCGAGACCGGTGACGAGGGCCGTTACGAGCCTTGCATGTGTCATAGTGTCTCCCGTAGAAATGAAGTTCAACCCGTGCCGGCTCAATCGGGAATGCCTGCCAACTCTTTGATACGCGTTTGTACGGCGCGGCGGGCGCGCTCGCTCCGGGTAATGACCAGGACGGCGTCGTCGCCCGCAATGGTGCCGATGATCTCCGTCCATCCCGCAGCGTCGATGGCCAGGCCGAGACCTTGGGCGCCGCCCGCCGGGGTCTTCACCACCAGGAGCGGCCCGACACCCTCGACCGACACGAGCACGCTGGGCAGCAGCTGCTCGAGATGCGGTCGGATCCCCACGCCCGCCTCGAGCGGCGGCGCGTAGTGCGACCCGCCGTCCGGCGCGGCCACCTTGGCGAGCCCCAGCTCACGGATGTCCCGCGAGAGAGTCGCCTGAGTGACGCCGAACCCCTCCGCCTCGAGGAGCTCACGCAGCTGCTCCTGGCTCGCGACCGTCTCGGAGCGGACGATCTTGAGGATGGCCGCGTGGCGCTGGGTTTTCATGGGGCCAGAATCTAGCCGTGAACCACGCGTCCGGCGACGACGGTCAATAAGGCGGCAGAGGGCGGCAGAGGGCGGCAGAGGGCGGTAGAGGGAAAAACCGCAAGATCAGCCTGCTTACCAACTTCGAGCGAGCCGATCTGGTCGTCCAGGCCGAGGGCGCGGGCGCCCTCGATCGTGAGCATCCGCAGGGCGTCCTCCCCTTCCAGGCCTGCGACGGCGGCGTCGGACCAGAGGTTCACGTCGCCGGCGCTCACCACCGAGTCGGTGCCGAGCCCGACGGCGAGGCCGCCGCGACGGAGGGCGGCGAGCGGCGCGGCGCCGTGGCCGTGGGCGCGGTTGGAGCGAGGGCAGTGGGCTACCGCGACCCCCGCATCCCGGAGCGCAGCGATGTCGGGCCCGTCGACTTGTACACAGTGGATGCACAGCCACCCCGTTGCACGGTCCAAGACGCCGAGTCGCAAGAGGTACTGTACTGGCGAGCAATGGTGCGCCCGCACCGCGATGCCGCGCGCGCGAAGCGCATCGGCGAACGGGCCGCTCCCTTCACGCACGAACTCGGTCTCCGCATGTGATTCGGCGAGATGCATCGCCACGGGCCACCCTTCACCCCGCGCCAGGTCCGCGACGGCACGGTACAGGGGCTCGCTCACGGTGTACGGCGCGTGCGGCGACACGCCTAGCCGCACCTGCGTCGAGGCGAGACCGCGTAGGCGCCGGACGGCAGTCTCGAGTTCCGTGAGGCTCGCTCCGCACTTCGCGGGATCTGGTCCGAACACTTCCTGGTAGCAGATCCCCCGTCCCCCGAGCCGCGCGAGCGCCTCGAGGGGCGCGCCCGTGCTCCCCGTGTCCGCCACGCAGGTGACCCCCACGGCCCAGCCGTCGCGCACCCCCCGCTCCGCCGAGGCGGCGAACTCCTCCGGAGTCGTGGCATCCTTGAGGGCGCGGATCGTCCGAATCCACTGCGGGAACTCGGGAGCGGCGTTGCGGCCGGCGAGGTGGGTGAGCTCGAGGTGCGTGTGGCAGTTGACGAGGCCGGGCACGAGCGCTGCGTCGGGGAATTCCCGGCGCGCCGCGCCGTCGACCGTGGGGACCGCCGCATTCGCCCCGACGGCGGCGATCCGGCCGCGATCGTCTACGAGAACGGCGCCGTCCGAAATCGGTGGCGCCGTTACGGGGAAGACCGTTCGAGCGCGGATGCGTAGCATGCGTCGGTGAGCGGTCAGCGGTGAGCGGTAGGTTGAGGTCCGCAGACCCGCTCACCGCTCACCGCTCACTGCTTACGGGGACACCCCGACGCCGAACGGCGCGTGCACCGGACAGGCCTGGGTCGGCTCGGTGCCCGGATAGAACCAGTCCCAGTGGCGCACGTCCTGGGGGCAGAACGGCGTGGCGAGGTAGCCGTTCGACCAGTCCACCTCGCGGGTGATGAGCGAGTCGGGGCGAACCCAGTCGGGCGGCGCGGGCCGGCGGTCGTACACGTCGCGCATGAACGCCGTCCAGGCGGGCGCGACGATGCGACCGCCGCCGGCGTTGTGCTCGAGGATGCGCTGCTGCAAATCATAGCCGACCCACATGCCGGCCACGATCTCGGGGGTGTACCCGATGAACCAGGCGTCGGTGTAATCGTCGGTCGTTCCCGTCTTGCCCGCAGCCGGGAGGGTGAAGCCCGCTTTCCACACGGCGCTGAAGGCCGTGCCGCGCCGGATCACGTCCTTCATCATATCCACCATGAGCCAGGTGTGCTCGGGATCCATCACGGGCTCCCGGCGGATCGCCGGCTGCCACAGGATGTTGCCCTGGCGGTCTTCCACCCGCAGGATGCCCACCGGCTCGGCGCGGGTCCCGAGCGTGGCGAAGGCGGTATAGGCGGCGATGATCTCCATCGGGCGCACGCCCTTCGCGCCGATGTGGATCGAGGGGTAGGGCGGCAACGGCGTGGTGATCCCGTACCGCCGGGCCTCGCCGATCACCGTCTGCTCTCCCAGTGCCATGCCGAGCTTGATGGTACCGAGGTTGCGCGACAGGTAGAGCGCTTCCCGCATCGGGATCATGCCGAGCGTCGTGTCGTCATCGTCCTTGGGCTGCCACAGCGACGAGTCGAGCTGGATCACCGGCGGGTTGAGCGGCGAATCGTCGACGATCTCGGTCACGGGATGTCCCGCCCGCACCGCGGCGGAATAGACGAACGGCTTGAAGGTCGAGCCCGGCTGCCGGATGGCCTGCGTGGCGCGGTTGTACTTCGAGTCGTCGAAGTCACGCCCGCCGATCATGGCGCGGATGTATCCCGTGTTCGCCTCGAGCGCGACCAGCGCGCCCTGGATGTACGGCGTGAACGGCCCGTGGTCTTCGCCCGAGGCCTTGGAGGACTCGAGATACTCCCGGTAGGTGGTGCGCCCGGGGAACTTCCCGTTCGAGTACACGCCGGCTTCGATGGCGTCGAGCTGGGACTGGAGCGCACGCTCCGCCGCTTCCTGCATGTCGAGATCGAGCGTGGTGTAGATACGGAGGCCGCCCTCGTACAGGTCCCGGCCGAAGCGGGCGTCGAGCTGCACGCGCAACCACTCGACGAAGTAGGGGGCCACGTCGCCGTAGTTGGTGCGCTTCGCGGTGAGCACGAGGGGGTACGCCTGCCAGAGCTCCGCCTCCTCCGACGTGAGGAAGCCCTGGTTCTGCATCAGCTCGAGCACCACGTTGCGCCGCCGCACGGCGCGCTCCGGGTGAGTGCGTGGGTTGTAGAACGCCGGCAGCTTGGGCAGCGCCGCGAGCGTCGCCGCTTCCGCGACGTTGAGCTGCTGCGCGTGCTTGCCGAAGTAGATCTGGGCCGCCGCCTCGACCCCGTGAGCCCCCGCACCCAGGTTGATCTGATTCAGGTACAGCTGGAGGATCGTGTCCTTGGGGAAGCTGTGCTCGATCTCTACCGCCACCCGCGCTTCCTTGAGCTTGCGGGTGAGCGTCTTCTCGCGGCTGATCTCCTCCGGGAAAATGTTGCGGGCGAGCTGCATGGTGATGGTCGAGAACCCCTGCGCGAAACTCAGCGTCACGAGATCGTTCTTGATGGCGCCGAGGATGCGCCAGTAGTCGATCCCGTGGTGGTCGTAGAAGCGCTTGTCCTCCGTGGCGAGGAACGCCTGACGCACCGGCAGGGGGATGTCGGCGAGCGGCAGCACGGTGCGCCGCTCGGCGCCGAGCTCGCTGATGAGCCGGCCGTCCGCCGCGTAGACCTTGGATGTCTGCACCTGGTGATTCGGGTTCGCGACGAGGCGCGAGATGCTCGGGCAGTGCTCGCCCGCGCACACGCGGGTCCACGCGCCGTAGGACAGACCGAGGACGTACGCGCCGGCTAGCACCGCAACCGCGATCACGCGGCGGCGGACCTTGGGCTTCTGCCACCAGGAGAGCGGTCCGGGCAGCGTAACGGGGGGGGGCGCTGGGATGGACGCCATCGCGCTACAACCTAGTGAGGCCGCGCCGCGCTTGCCAGCCGTTGCGGCTTCTCGTACGATTCCGCGCCATGTCGGACCTCTTGGCCGAACTCGAGTGGCGGGGCTTCGTGCACCACGCCACGAAGGATCTCGCGGCACACCTCGCCACGGGTCGCCGCACGCTGTACTGCGGCTTCGACCCCACCGCGCCCAGCTTCCAAGTCGGGAACCTGATGCCGCTGATGCTGCTGCGGCATTTTCAGCTCGCTGGTCACAGGCCGATTGTGCTGATGGGCGGGGGCACCGGCCTGATTGGCGATCCTAGCGGTAAGCAGAGCGAGCGACCCCTCCTTTCCGAGGAGCAGATCCGGGAGAACGTGCGCCGCCAGCGCGACCAGCTGGTGCGGCTATTCGACTTCGACGCGAAAGAGACGCGCGTCCTCGTCCTGAACAACGCCGACTGGCTCGTGGAGCAGCGGCTCGTGGCTTTTCTGCGCGATGTCGGGAAACACTTCAGCGTCAATGTGATGATGCAGAAGGAGTCCGTGAAGGCTCGACTCGATGCCGGAATCTCGTACACCGAATTCAGCTACATGTTGCTCCAGGCCTATGACTTCCTGCACCTGTCTCGAAAGGAGCAGTGCACGATCCAGGTGGGTGGCAGCGATCAGTGGGGCAATATCACGGCGGGGATCGACCTGATCCGTCGCGTGGAAGGCGGCGAGGCGCACGGCCTCGTCGGACCGCTCTTCACGACCGCGTCGGGCGCGAAGTTCGGAAAGACCGAAGGGGGCGCCGTCTGGCTCGATCCCGCGCTCACCTCACCCTACCAGTTCTATCAGTTCTGGATCAACACCGACGACCGCGACGCCGAGCGCTGTCTCAAGCTGTTCACACTCCTGTCCCAAGACGAGATCCAGGCGCTATTGCGGTCCCATGACAAGGATCCGAGCCGGCGCGAGGCGCAGAAGAGGTTGGCGAGTGAGGTCACCCAGCTCGTCCACGGCAAACAGGCGTGTGCCAGCGCTGTCGCCGCGAGTGCCATCCTGTTCGACGAATTCAGCCCGCGAGAAGTGGAACCCAGCGCGTTCGACGTCCTGGCGCAGGAAATCCCGGCCGTCGCCGTCTCGAACTCCGACAGCCTCACGCTCGTCGACGCCCTCGTGCAGGCGGGACTCGCGAAGTCGAAGAGCGAGGCGCGGCGTGCCATCGAGCAGGGCGGGATTTACTTGAACCAGGAGCGGGTGAAAGAGGTCGATCGTCGCATCGAGCCGGGCGACTGGCTCGGCGCTCGCAACATCCTGCTGCGCAAGGGCAAGAAGGACTACGCCATGCTGCGCGTGGAAAGCGGCGGAGGGCGCTGACCTGTTCATCGGCCACTATGCTCTCGCGCTGGCGGCGAAACGCGCCGCCCCGAGAACTACGACGCTACGTTGTAAGAGTGTTCAGACGTACAACGTAGCGTCATAGCGTCGTGCAACGGTTTCTCACTCCAGCTGATCCATCACATCCAGCACCCTTTCCATTTCTTCCACGGTATTGTAGCAATGCGGGGCGAGCCGGATGGCACCCTCGCGCAACGAGCAGACGACGTGGGCCCGCTTGAGCGCGTGGTACGCCTCCGCCGGGTGCTTGGGCGCGAGGCAGATGATCGCCGATCGGTGCGCCTCTTCGCGCGGCGAGGCGATGCGGATGCCGTTCTCGTCGGCCCACCGCAGCACCGGCTCGTGCAGCGTGCGGGCGTACTGCGCGATGTCGTCGATCCCGAGCTCGGCGAGCATGCCCACCGAGGTGGTCATGCCGTAGAAATCCTGGAACGGGAGCGTGACCATTTCGAAGCGGCGGGCGTCGGGGCGGAAGGTGGCGTTGTAGTCGGTGAGCCGGGAGAAATCGTCGGTTCCCTCGAAGGCCATCCACCCGGCGACCGCGGGCTCGAGCACGGCGATCAGCTCCCGCCGGACGTAGACGAACCCCGAGCCCCAGGGCGACAACAGCCATTTCTGTCCGCCGCACGCCAAGATGTCCACGGGTGTGTCGCGCAGGTCGAGCACCGAGTTCCCGACGCCTTGGATCCCGTCCACGACGAGGAACGTGCCGTTGGCGCGGCACGCGGCGCCGAGCCGCGCGAGATCGGCGCGGTACCCGTTCGAGAATTGGACGAAGGACACCGCGAGGACCCGCACGCGCGGGTCGTGCAGCCGCTCCACCAGGTAGTCCTCGTCGGGCCAGCCCTCGGGGGCGCAGGGCGCGAGCTCGACCTCGACGCCCCGCTTCCTCAGCAGGAGCCACGGATAGACGTTCGCCGGGAACTCGCGATCCGAGACCAGGACCACGTCCCCCGGCTGGAGCGGCAGCGCGCACGCCGCCAGGTTGAGCCCGTGGCTGGTATTGGTCGCGAGGGCGATCTCCGCCGGCTCCGCGTTCAGCAGTCCGGCGACGGCGACGCGCGCCGCCTGCAATCCGCTCTGGAGCTCGCGGTCGGGGAGCAGGTGCGGGGCGGTGCGTTTGGCGGTGAATTCGTCGAGCGCGCGGCGCGTGCGCTCGGGAATGGGGCCGATCGAGGCGTTGTTCAGGTAGACCGTGTCCGCGGTCCAGGGGAACTCCGCGGCGCGCAGCGCACGGAACTGATCGCGCAGCGCGCGCAGCCGCGTCGGGTGGTAGGCGATGTCGGTCATGCTCTCACGTCGAGCGCGTCGCGCAGTCCGTCACCCATGAGGTTCACGCCCAGCACGGTGAGGCCGATCGCGAGCCCGGGAACGAGCGACACCCAGGGCGCGACGCGCAGCAAGTCCCGCCCCTCGGCGATCATCGCGCCCCAGGACGGCGTGGGCGGCTGCGCCCCCAGCCCCACGAACGACAGGGCCGCCTCGGCCATGATGGCGCCCCCCACGCCCAGCGTCCCGGCCACGATCACCGGCCCGAGCAGGTTGGGAAGCACGTGGCGCGCGACCAGGCGCGCGTCGGACGCGCCCAGGGCACGGGCCGCCTCGACGTAGTCGAGCCTCCGTACCACGAGCACCTGCCCGCGCACCAGCCGCGCCATCCCCGCCCAGCCCACGAGCCCGATCACCAGGCAGACGACCGGCAGCGACGGCCGCACGGCCGCGGCCACGGCGATGAGCAGCAGGAGCGACGGGAAGGCGAGCGTGACGTCGGCGGCGCGCATCACGACGGCGTCCACCCAGCGGCCGTAGAAGCCGGCCGTGAGGCCGAGCACCAAGCCGGCCGCGAGCGCGATCACCTGGCTCGCGAGGCCCACCGCCAGCGACAGCCGGGCGCCGAACAGCACGCGACTCAGCACATCACGCCCCTGTGCATCGGTCCCGAGCAGATAGGCCGCCGACGGCGAACGCAGGGCCACGGCGAGATCGCCCTGGGACGGATTGCCGGCCAGCCACGGCGCGGCGAGCGCGAGCGTCGCTACGAGAGCGAGACCGGCGAGCGCCCAGCGATGACGCGCGACGCGACGGATGAGTAGCGCTGGCATAGGGACTACGACTACGTTACTCGAAGGCTCACCTTCCGGGCAAGCGGCGGGTCACGTGAACACCCAGACGCGATTCACTCTCGTGTTGGGCGGCGGCGGCATGAAAGGCCTCGCCCACATCGGCGTGCTCCAGGCGCTCACCGAACGCGGACTCGTTCCGGCGCGGATCGTCGGCTCGAGCGTGGGCGCGATGGTGGGCGCTGCGTGGTCGGCGGGCCGGAGCATCCCCGAGCTGCGCGACGTGGCCGTGAGCCTGCGCCGCAAGGACGTGTTCGCCGTGGCGCACGCCGACATGGCGTTCAAGCGGATGCGCTCCCCCGCCCTGTTCCGCCGCGAGCCCCTCGACCTGCTGATCCATCGCCTCGTCGGTGACGTGACGTTCCAGGAGCTGCGCAACCCGCTCATCGTGAACACGGTGGACATCAACTCCGGGATGCAGGTGTTCTGGGGCCTCGAGGGGCTCGACGACGTGGCCGTGCGGGACGCCGTGTTCGCCTCGTGCGCCCTGCCGGGGTACCTCCCCCCGCGCGAAATCCGCGGTCGGTTCTACGTGGACGGCGCGACGGTCGACAACCTCCCCGTCGGCACGGCCCGCATCCTCGGGGCCGACGTGATCCTCGCGGTCGACGTCTCGGCATCGAACGCGTTCCGCGCGGACACGCAGGAGGAAGGATTCGCCGCGGTGTTCGCGCGGGCCACCGAGATCGCGATGCAGTCGCTCCTCGAGCTGCGGCTGCGCGAGTGGACGACGCCGCCGATCTTCTACGTGCACCCGCGCGTCGAGCACATCTCCGCGTTCTCGTTCGACCACCCGCGCGAGCTGGTGGAGGAAGGCTATCGCGCGACGGCCGCGGCGCTCGACCGGCCGGCGGACTGGCCCGCGGCGGGCGATGCCGGCGTCTACCCCCGCCGCCCCGTCTCCGTGCGCGTACAGCCGGAGCGCTGCATCGGCTGCGGCGCGTGCCTCGTGCAGGCGCCGCCGGGCATGTTCGTGCTCGATGCGCAGGGCAAGGCCGTCGTCACACGGCCGGATCAGGAATGGTCCCCGATCGACGGCGAATTCATCCGGCACTGCCCGACGTACGCCATCAGCGCGCGGCCGACGGCGGTCCCCGCCGAAACTCGCCGTCAATCCGGATGAGGTCGCGCGCCACGCGGTCCCAGTTGTAGTACGTCTCCACGGCGCGGCGACCCGCCGCCCCCATGCGCCGGCGTAGCTCGGCGTCGCCCAGCAGCCGGGTGATGCCGGCCGCCACCGCCGCGGGATCACCGGCATCCACGAGAATCCCCGTTTCGCCCTCGCGCACCGCGTCCGGCACGCCGCCCGAGCGGCCCCCCACCACCGCGAGCCCGCAGGCCGACGCCTCCAGGAG
Organism: Gemmatimonadales bacterium; assembly: GCA_035317625.1. Classification (GTDB taxonomy): domain Bacteria; phylum Gemmatimonadota; class Gemmatimonadetes; order Gemmatimonadales; family GWC2-71-9; genus AG41. Next base: position 13,066 of record DATHGL010000217.1, read on the forward strand.
GGAGATCCCGAAGCCCTCGACCAGCAGCTCGACGCGGCGCGACGCGCCGACATAGAGGTCGGCGGCGTTGTACAAGGCGGGCAGCTCGTCGTCGGCCACAAAACCGAGGAACCGTACGGCGTCGCCGACGCCGAGATCCACCGCCAGCCGCTCGAAGCGCGGGCGCTGCGGCCCGACGCCCGCCACCGCGTAGCGGGGAGGTGCGTCCGGAAACGCCGCGCGCACCGCCGGAAGCGCACGGATGACCGTGTCGATCCCCTTGTGCCACTCGAGCCGCGACACCGTGAGCAGCCACGGCCCACCCTCGAGGCCGAGCCGGCCGCGCACGGGGCGCGGGTCGATGCCCGGCCGGAAATGTGTCTGGTCGGTACCGAGCGGAACGACGCGGACGTCGCCGCCCAGCGTGGGCTGGTCCAACGCGGCGAGGACCGACCGGGCGCGCTCCGCCGTCCAGCGGCTGTTCGCCACGACCACCACCGCGTCGCCCAGCAGCTTGCGCGCCGTCCAGCGCCGGAAACGGGAGCGGTGCATCTTCGACTCGAGCAGCAGCAGCTCCGTGCCGTGGACGATCACGCCGTAGGGCAGCGCGTAGCGCCCGCGCAGCCACCGCGCCGGGTACCCGGCGGGCTTGAGCTCGCCGCACCAGGCGAACCCGGGCTTGGTGCGCCGGACCAACCCGCTCGCCCGTGCCGTCCACAGCACGAGTCCATGGATCGTGCGCAGCCGCGCGGCCCGGATCGGCGCGTGGTCGATCGGCTGGGGAAACCGCGCATCGCTGGCCGCGCTCCCGGCGTGTCGGCCGGTCGAGACGATGAGCGCGCCCGGGGGGTACCGCAGCGCGAGCTCGCCCATCCACCGCGCGATGCCGCCGCCCTGCGGAGGAAAGTTGAAGGCGAGGAGGAGGGTGGTGCTCAAAGCAGGGAAGGGGTTGCGACCACCTCCGCTTCGATCGCACGGAGGTCGCGCACGACGCGGTCCCAATTGAAGTGCGTCTCGACGGCGCGCCGTCCATTCTCGCCCAGCCGCGTCGCGAGCGTCGTGTCGCCGAGCAGGCGACAGATCGCGTCGGCGAAGGCCTCCGAGTCCTCGGGCGGCACGAGGAACCCGGTCTCGCCGTGTTGCACGGCGTCCGGGATCCCTCCCGAGTCCCCTGCGACGATCGGCACGCCGCACGCCGAGGCCTCGACGAGCGAGATGCCGAACCCTTCCACGCCGAGCCGCTCGGACCGCCGCGACGCGCCGACGTACACCGCCGCGAGGTTGTAGAACGCCGGCAGCTCCCGGTCGCTCACCCCACCGAGGAAGCGCACGTGGTCACCGAGGCCGAGCTTGTCCGCCAGCTTCTCCAGCCGCTCGCGATCGGGGCCCGTTCCGGCGACGGCGTAGCGCACGTCCGGCGCGCGGGCGAGGATCGTTGGTAGCGCTTTGATCACGGTGTCCATTCCCTTGTGCCGCTCCAGCCGGGCGACGGTCACGAGCCAGCGCGTCCCGCCGTCGGGCAATCCGAACCTTTCCCGCAGGCCATCCGCATCAGCGCCCGGCCGGAAGTGCGTCGGATCGGTTCCGGGATGCAGGACGCGCAACCGCTGGCCATGCCCGTCGAGCCCCAGGTCTCCCAGGATCGCCAGCGCCAGATCACGCGTCCAATTGCTGATCGCGAGCAGCACCGCCGCGCCGCCGAAAATCGCCCGAGCCGTACGGCGCTTGAACGCGGAGTGCCGGATCTTGTGCTGCTCACTGAGCAGGTCCGCGCCGTACAAGAACAGGCTGTACGGCACACCCAGCCGCTCGTACACCCAGCGCGCCGGGTACCCGGCCGGCTTCACGTTGCCGCAGTGGACGAAGCGGACGCGATGCTGGCGCGCCAGGCTGGCGGCACGCCGTGCCCAAAAGAGCAGCCCCGGCAGGGTCTTGGTACGCCGCACACCGATCGGAAGGCGGTCGATGATGGCGGGAAGCCCCGAGTCCACGTCGGCCGCGTCGGGGTCGCTCGGCGTCGAGACGATCAGCTCGCCCTTGGGGAAGTGGCGGGCGAGCTCGCCGTGCAGGCGGGCGATGCCGCCGCCCATCGGGGGGAAATCCTGCGCCAAGAGCATGGTCGTCATCGCGACGGTCCCCGGGGGAGCTTCCGCATGGGCGTGACGAATGCTAACGCGGGGCGTCCCCGCGGAGCAATCGGCGTCGCGCGACGGCTTCGCGGTACACGACTTCGGTGCGCGCCGCCGTCCGCTCCAGTGTGAAATCGCCGCGCACGCGCGCGCGGCCGGCGGCCGCGAGCCGGGCCGCGAGCGCCGGATCCTCCAGCAGTCGCCTCAGCGCTTCCGCCCACGCGGTGGGATCGAGTGGCGGGACCAGCAAGCCCGAGTCCCCGTCACGGATCAACTCGGGGTTCCCGCCGGCCGCGGAGGCGGCAACGGGCAGCCCCAGTGCCATCGCCTCGAGCAACGCCTGGGACAAGCCTTCGATTCGGGACGGCAGCGCCGTGAGCGTCGCGAGCCGATAGAACGCGAGCGGGCGCTCAGTGAATGGCACGAACACCACTCGGTGCCGCTCCGGAACGAGTCGGGCGAGCGCCTGGAGGGTGTCGTTCGGCTCGATCCCGACGAACGCGAGGAGCGTGGGACGCTCGAGGGTGCGCAGGGCCTGCAGGAGCACGTGCTGGTCTTTGAGCCGCGCTACCACGACGACGACCGGTCGCCCGTCCGCCGTGCCCAAGGCCGTCCGTGCGGCCGCCTCATCCTGGCGCGCGAGGCCCGCGTCCACGCGAGCGAGATCGATCCCGTTCCAGACGACCCGCAGGCGGCCACCTGGATGCCAGCGACGTTTCAACGCGCGCGCGACCGCATCGCTCACCGCGATCGTGCGGTCGGCGGTTAGACCGACCGCGAGCAGCTCGGCGGGTGAGGTGCGCGGCATCGTGCGCCGCGTCACGATGAACGCCTGCGCCAGACGGCCGCGCCACCGCAGCCAGGTGAGGGCGCGCCGGTCGCGCGTCCCATGACTGTTGATGACATCGACACGCTCGCGAGCCGTCGCATCGACGATGGCGCGCGCCAGGCCCCGGAGCCGACTGAAGTCGAACGGGATGACCGACAACCCCGCCTCGGCCGCCAAGGTGGCGAGCACCGTGCCCGGCCGACAGCCCACCAGCACGCGGTGACCGTGGCCGGCGAGGGCACGGCTCAGCCCGACGATGGACTGCGTCGATCCTTGGCCCTGACCCTGGTGCGTGATCTGCAGAATGGTGAGCGGCTGGTCCGACATGGCACGAAGCTAGTTATACTATGCCGCCCATGCACGTCGTCGTCGCGTCCAACCAGCCGCTCCCGGCGAGGGGCTACGGAGGCCCGCAACGCGTCGTCGTGGCATTGGTTCGCGGGCTCGCGGCGCTCGGGCACCGCGTCACGCTGCTCACGCCGCCGGGTACGCGCGTCCCCGAAGCCATGGTGGTGCCGGTGCCGCCGCGCAAGCTCGTCGATACGGCGGCGCTCGCCCCGTTCGTTCCCCGCGACGCGGAGATCGTGCACGCACACTTCCCGCTGCGCCGGGCGCCCGGCGCCGTTCCCGTCGTCGAGACCGTCCACCGGAACCTGAAGCCCGGCACCCCGCTCCACCCCACCAGCATCTTTCTCTCGCGCGATCACGCCCGCCGGCACGGAAGCGAGGCGTTCGTCTACAACGGCCTGGACCCGGCCGAGTACGTGTTCCGGCGCTTCGCCAAACGAGCCGACCAGTACGACCTGTTCCTCGGAAAGCTGCACAGCGCCAAGGGCTATCACTGGGCGGTCGAAGCGGCGAAGCACACGGGGCACAAGTTGATCGTCGCCGGCGGCTGGCGGCCGAGCTTCACGGGATCCGTCAAGTACGTGGGCGAGGTGGACGGTGCGGCCAAGGCAGCGCTGCTCGCGCGGGCCCGCTGCGTGTGGAATCCGGCCGCGTGGGACGAGCCGTTCGGGCTCGTGACGATCGAGGCATTCCTGTCGGGCACGCCGGTCCTCGGGACCCGCCGGGGCGCGCTTCCGGAACTGATCACGCCCGCGGTGGGGGCGCTGTGCGACACGATGGACGAGATGATCGCCGCGGCCGAAACGATCCAGAACCGCGACCCGGCGGCATGCCGCACGCACGCCGAGCGTCATTTCACGCACCTCGTCATGGCGACGGACTATGCGCGGATGTACGCACACCTCATCGAAACCGGTACCCTTCCCCCCGGACGGTCGTCGTCGTGAGGCGCACGCATCGCCAGCCGGTCCACTAGCGGCCTGGCCATGCACATCGTCCAATTCCACCACGTGCGACTGCCCGTCACGAAATACGGCGGCGCTGAGCGCATCGTGGCGTGGTTGAGCCAGGGTCTGGTCGAGCTGGGTCATCAGGTCACCCTCCTCGCGCCGCAGGGGAGTCGCGTCGCGGGCGTGCGGGTGGTCGAGGTCCGGCCGGAAGAAGTCCTGTCCCCGGCGTTCGATTTGCGCCGCTACGTGAGCGAGCCGGTCGACATCGTGCACTATCACTGCCAGATCCATTACCCGCCACCGAGCGTGCCGTCCGTCTGGACGCTTCACGGCAACATGGGCGGTGGACGGCGCGCGGATGCCCGAACGATCTGCGTGAGTCAGGACCACGCGCGCCGCCATGCGACCGAGGTCTTCGTGCGCAACGGTGTTCGTCTCGACGAGTACGAGTTCCGTGCCGCGAAGGGAGACTACGACCTCTTCCTGGCGCGATTGCACAGCGTCAAAGGGTGGCAAGTGGCCGTCGCGGCCGCGAAGCGATGCCGCGTGCGCTTGGTGCTGGCTGGCGGATGGCGGCCCAGTCTTTCGCGCTTCGTCAAATTCGTCGGCCAGGTCGGTGGCGCGCGGAAGCGCGAGCTGCTCGCGGGAGCCCGCTGCCTGTGGATGCCGGTCCGCTGGGACGATCCGTGTCCGGTCAACATCCTCGAGGCACTCGCCAGCGGCACTCCGGTCATCGGATCGCCCCGCGGCTCCCTGCCAGAGCTGATCTCCCCGGACGCGGGCGGACTCGGGACGACACTGGAGGAGCTTGTGGCGCTGCGCGGTCGTTTGGCCGATTGGGATCCGCGCGCCTGCCGTGCGCGCGCCGAGCGGAGCTTCTCGCACCTCGTCATGGCGGACGAGTACGTGCGCATGTATCGCGCCCTGCTCGCGACAGGAACACTCCCCCCAGGCCGGCCGACGCCGGGGTGACCACGGCTCCTACAGCAACTCGGCGAGCGCCGCGTGAAACCGGCCGGCTGCCGCTTCGATCGTCAGGTCCCGCACCGCTGCCGGGTCGGGTGGGGGACCGGCCAGGGCGGCGGCGATCGCCGCGACCAGTGCCGGCTCGTCGTCCAGGGAGAAGAAGCGCGCGGCGCCGTCCACGAACTCGCGATGCGGCGAGATACCGGACGCGACCACCGGCGTGCCGCACGCGATCGCCTCGATCGGCGACAGCCCGAATCCCTCGAACCGACTGGGGCACACGGCGACGCTCGCCAGGCGGTACGCGCTCACGATCTCGGCATCGCTCAACCCGCTTTCGATGGAGCACTCAACGCCCAACTCGGCGGCGAGCCTCCGCAGGTCCGCCTCGTCCGGTCCCCGGCCGATGAGCCGCACCGCCAAGGACGGGCGCAGCTGTCGCGCCGCCCGGATCACCGCCTGCTGGTTCTTGGCGGGCTGGAGCCGGGAGACAGAGAGGAGATGGGACGGCCCGGGCCGCTCGCTGTCGAGCGGGCGGAAGCGGTCCGAGTCGTAGCAGTACGGCACGCGACGGCACGGCACGGCGAATTGGGCGGTGACACTCGCGGCGGTGAGGGCGCTCGGCGCCCACACGGCGCGGGCCCGTGCCGCGATGAGCCGCAGTCGGCTGTAATAGCCCCGCCGCTCACGGTACGCGCCGCGCAGGCGCGGGAGGCGCACGAAGAACCGGCCCAACACCCACCACACGGGGTCGGGCCGCCCGCCGCCGGTCCTCCAGGGCGGGAGATCCCACACGTAGAGGACGAGCGGGCACGCCCGCGCCGCGGCGTAGCGCCACGCCCGCTCCGCCACGGTGCCGCTCATCGCGAGCGCCAACCGGGCGGGGGCGTCGTCCTCCGTCGCGATCGTCAACCCCAGCTGCCGCAGGCGGGGGACGACCAGCGCGGCGAAGCGGTTCGGAGCGAACCAGCGAACGTCGATCACCGGGGCGTCACGTCGAAGACAAAAACCGCCGCGCCCCGTTGCTTCAGCGGGAGCAGGTTGCGGAAGGGCGAGCGGTAGAAGCGACCGAGACGCACCCGCCCCCAGGGCTCCAGCGCGCTCGTGAGCGAGCGTTCGTCGTATTCCCGCTTGTGGTCGGGGTCCCAGAACGACCGCCCCACCGGCGTCGTCCCGACGAGCGTCCCCCCGGCGGCGAGATACCCGACCAGCTCGCCCACAAAGGCCCGATCGTCGGGTACGTGCTCGAGGACCTCGCAGCAGAACACGAGATCGAACGCTCCCCGCTCGGGCGCGTCCAGCGTGAACACGGGCGCCGCCGCCTCGCCCCGAAACGCGCGCGCCTGCGCGATGGCTGCAGGCGAGATGTCGTGGCCCACGGCCCGCGCGCCCGCGCGCTGGAGCGCGAATGTGAAAACGCCGTCCATACATCCGGAGTCGAGGACTCGCTTCCCGGCTGGCGGATAGCGACGGAGCAGCACGCGATGACGCCACAGCAGGTGGCGCAGGCGCCACTCGAGGTCCGGCGCGGCAGGATCCTGATGCTCGAGCCAGACGCGATACTGCCGATCGTACTCTCCTGCCTGGTCCATCACTTCCTCAGGTTTCGGCCATGCTGTAGACTGCCCCATGCGCGTCATCGTCCTCGGCGCCGGCGGTGCTCACAAAACCGAGACGGCGATCGCCCGCGCCGTGCGCACGCTCGGGCACCGCTGTCGCCATGTCAACGTGGTCGGCTGGGTCCGCTATCTCAAGGGGCTCGCTCGCCCGGTGGTGCGCCGCCTCGTCGAGTCGTTCGCGCCTGACGTGCTCCTCATGACGCGCCAAACGATGTGGCTCGGCGAGGCAACGGTGCGGGCGCTGGCTCGCGGACGTCGCTCGGCGTTCTGGTACTTCGATCTCGCCGACCGCCCGCTCCCGGACGCCGTCGCCCTGGGCCGCTGCGCCGACGCGATGTTCGTCACGTACCAATCGCAACTGGCGCGATACCGGGCAGTGGGCATCTCCAACGTGTGGTACCTGCCGCAGGGGCTCGACCCGACGGCCGACCGTCCCGTGACCCGCTCGCGGCGCCGCTACCAGTGCGACGTCTCGTTCGTCGGCGCGGGTCCATACCCCTACCGCCACGACCTCCTGCGTGCAATCGCCGCCGCATGCGAGCTGCAGATTCGAGGCCCCGGCTGGGCCGGCGCGCCGCCCGGCCTGCCGGTGCGCGGCGGCCCGGTCCGGGGCACGTGCTTCGCCCAAGTGGTCCACGGGGCCGCCATCTGCCTGGGCGCGCACGCCGTCCCCGAGCAAGCACGCGAGCGCGGCGGTGGCGCTTCGAATCGGATGTGGAAGGTGCTCGGCTGCGGCGGCTTCTATCTGGGCGCCTACGTCGATGGGATCGAGGCGTTGGCACGGGACGGCGAGCATTGCGTCTGGTACCGCGATGCGGACCACGCCGTGGAGCTGGTGCGGCAGTATCTCGCCGACCCTGCGGCCCGCACCCGGATCGCGCGGGCGGGCCGTGCGCACGCCCTGGCCCATCACACCTACGCCCACCGCGTGGCCTTGCTGCTCGCGGGCCGGGGCTACACTTCCACGTAATTCCGAAACTCGAAGACGCGAGCGCCCGTCAGGCGCTCGATCCAGTCGGAGAGATAGTATCGCAGGAAGCCGAGCCGGAATCGACGCGGCTCGAGCGGCACCATCGCCTCGTTCGCCCGCGCCGCGATCCACTCCTGCACCGCCCGAGGATGCGCGCCGGCGAAGCGGCGCAGCAGCGGCATCCATCCCAGCGTGCCGCGGGCCTGCGCCGCTGCCGACCGGTCGCGGCCCCTTGGGAAGATCGTCTTGCTCACCTCGTGTTTCTCGCCGATCGCCCAGGCAGGCCGTGCCCACCCGTAGTGGAACACTTCGGCGTCCGTCTGGCGGGCGCGGATCTTTCGCAGCTCGCTCCCGACCCGAAACCCCTGCGCGTCCTGGAACGACCGGACACCGCGTCCCAATCGCACGCAGCGTACCTCGCGGCGGTAGTACCGTCGCGCCGTCGCGACCGTATCGAAGTTTCCCCAAAAGTGCCGGTAGCGCACGAGCAGGCCCTCGACGCGCGCGTCCCGGTCCCATTCCGCGACCCGCTCCTGCAGGATGCGCGCGCCTGCCTCGTGGAGCACTTCATCGGCCTGGATGTAGACTCCCCAGCGTCCCCGGCAGGCGTCCAATGCCCGCTGCGTCTCGATCGCGAGCATCCGGCTGCGTTGGCTGACGTCCCACACCGTGTCGAGGATGCGCAGCCGCGGGTCGTCGATCGCGCTCACGAGATCGCGCGTGTCGTCGTCCGACTTGCCGACGTTCACGACGACCTCGTCACAGATGTCGAGGATCGACCGGATCGCCGGAACGATCGGGTAGTCGAGCCGGACCGCGTTGCGGACGATGGTGAACCCGGAGATCACGTCAGGTGCGGAACTGCAGGTCGTGCAGCCGGCGGTACAGCCCGCCCGCGGCGAACAGCGTCGCGTGGGTTCCCCGCTCCAGGATCCGCCCCTCGGCGAGCACCACGATCAAGTCCGCGTGCTGGACGGTGGCGAGCCGGTGCGCGATCACGAACGTGGTGCGGTGCGCGATCAGCCGGTCGATGGCCTCCTGCACCAGTCGCTCGGACTCCATGTCGAGCGCGCTCGTCGCCTCGTCCAGGATCAAGATGGGTGGATCGCGCAGCAGGGCGCGCGCGATCGCGATCCGCTGGCGCTCGCCCCCCGAGAGCCGCGTGCCGCGCTCGCCCAGGATCGTGTGATAGCCGTCGGGCAGCTGCGAGACGAAGTCGTGGGCGTTGGCGGCGCGCGCCGCCGCCTGTACCTGCGCGAGCGTGAAGTCGCTCCGCCCGTAGGAGATGTTCGCGAGCACCGTATCGTTCAGCAGGATGGTCTCCTGCGACACGATGCCCATGAGCCCGCGCAAGCTGGTGCGGGTGAACTGGGCGATGGGAATCCCGTCCATGAGGATGGCCCCGCGCGTCGGCTCGTAGAACCGCGGCAGCAGGTCGACCAGTGTCGTCTTCCCCGCCCCCGATGGACCCACGACGGCCACCACCTGCCCGCGCCGCACCTCGAAGTCTACGCCCTCGAGCACGGGCGCCTGGCCGTTGTACGAGAACGACACCCCGCGGTACTCGATCCGCTGCTCGAACCGCGCCGGCACCTCCCCCGGGCGCTCGCCTTCTTCGGAGGCGAGATCGAGCACTTCGAACACCCGGTCCGCGGCCGCGAGCGCCCCCGCCATCGCCGTGGGATAGTTGGCGACGGACTTGACGGGGGACATGAGCCGGAGCGCCACGGCGATGAACGCGATCAGGACCGCGGGCTGCAGGCCGGCCGCTTGCCCGAGCGCCAGTCGCGTGCCGACCGCGAAGATCAAGACGATGACCGCGCCGGCGAAGACCTCGCTCACCGGGCTCGTCAGCAGCGCGTAGCGCTGCGCCCGCAGGACACCCTTGCGGTAGCGATTGGCGAGCTGCCGAAAGCGATCGGCCTCGAAGGCTTCCGCCACGTACGCGCGCACCAGTTTGATCGATCCGACCAGCTCGCTCACGAGGCTGGTGAGCTCCCCCCGCTGGTCGGCCTGCTCGCGCGAGCGGCGGCGGACTTTCCCGACCACCGGCCGCACGATCAGCACCAGGAGCG
>DATHGL010000218.1:0-8132 GCA_035317625.1 Gemmatimonadales bacterium
GGTGGCGTTCTGGGATGCGACGATCGCCGCCGCCGTCTACCTGGTGCTGCTACCAATCCTCGCGCTGATGCTCGCGAGTCCCTGGGTGCTCATCGGCTACGTGATCGATGCTCCTGCCGTGCTCGTTCCGGTCCTCGTCGGCGCCGCACGGCGGCGGGAGATCCGCCGCGCGATCGCGAGCATCCCCGCGTTTTTCGTGCTGCGAACCGTCAACGCGGTCTTCTTTCTGCGTGCCGTCTGCGCCGAGCTCCTGCTCGGTCGCTCGCTGCGCGTGTACGAGAAGGGGCACTAACGATGACGGCCGGCCTGCCGGGGACCGGGATCGGTGGGATGTTCTACCTGATCAGCGCGCTCGCGACGCCCCTGCGGGAAGGCTACTTACGGATGCGGGGCCGCAGGTCGCGTGGGTGGAGGCTGGTCGTCGCGCAGACGCCCATCGCGGGCGCCATCCTCGCGGGCATGTGGGCGACGGGCTGGCTGCTGGGTCTCGCGGTCCGCGCGTCCCATCGCGTCTTCCCATCCGCGGGCACGTTGCATCCGAGCAACCTGCTGCCCGCCGTCGCACTCCTCATCAGCGTCGGGACCTTGGCCTTCGTGCTCCTCGGCGTCGAGTTGTTGCGCCTGTGGGTGCGCCGGCGGCCGGACCGCGAGGCCACCATCGACCATCACCAGAACCGGCGTGCCGTCGCGGCCGGCGAGCGCCGGAGCAGGATCCTGCCACTCGTCCTGGGAGCGGTCGTCGCGGCCCACGCGCACCCAGCCGCCGCACAGGGCAGAACCCTCACCACGGGCCATCTCGGGCGCGCGGACTCGGCGTTCACAGCCGGGGATGCGCGGGCCGCCGCACAGGAGTACGCTGCGGTGCTCGCCGCCGACCCGTGGAATTCCCACGCCACGTATCGTCTCGCTCAGCTGCACCGACATGACCCCCGGTTGGCGCTGCGGCTGTTCCGCCGCTACGTCGCGCTCGAGCCGTCGGACCCGTGGGGGTACATGGCGGTGGGGGAAGCCCTGGCGCGCACCGGGCGCTACGGCGAGGCGCTGCGCTATTACGACGATGCGCTGCGCCTCGGTCCCGGCGAGCGGGACGCCGTGGTGGGGCGCGCGCGGACCCTGGTGCGGGCGCGCCGAACGGGTGCCGCCATCGCGGCCTACGGCGGATGGCTCGCCGCCCATGCCACGGACGCCGAGGTACGACGCGAGCTGGCGGCGGCGCGGGTGGCGGCCGCCCCCGCCATCAAGCCCTTGGTAGGCGGCAGCCGTGATTCCGACGGGAACGCGACACTCCGGCTGGGCGGCGTCGCCGAGCTCGCCGCCTCGGGGCCGACCCGGCTCGGTGTGGCGGCGAGTCGCACGCAGGTTCGGAACGGGGTCACCACCATCGGGCTCGAGGAGCTCACGCTCCGTGCCTCGGCCCGGCCCTGGAGCGCGCTGCAGATCGATGCGGAGGGGGGAGCGACTCGGGTCGACGCCTTGCGCGGCGCCGGCGCCACGATGACCCCCACGGGCCAGCTGCGCGCCCGCTGGCGGGACCCGCTGGGGGGACCGGCCGTCGACCTCCGCGCGCGGCGGAACGCGATCGACGCGAGCCCGCTCCTCGTGACGAACCGCGTGGTGCGAACGGAGATAGGAGCGATAGTCGAGTTGCCCGTTGCGAGAGGACTCAAACTCCGCGGAATCGGCCGAACCGCCGCGCTCACGAGCTCCTTCGACGTGAACCACCGGACGACCCTCGCCGGCGTGGTGGCCGTGGCCGTGACGCCGAGTGTCGAGGTGTCGGCCCAAATGCACGAGATCCGCCACTCCCGGCCCTCGAGCGCGGGGTACTTCGCTCCCCGGCTCATCCAGATAGCGCAAGCGGGATCATACATCGAGCTCGAGACCGCCCGGTCTATCGTGTTCGCCTTCGATCTCGGCATAGGCGCGCAACGGGCGGCCCAACAGGGTGCCGCCGTCGGGCCCTGGCGGCGGGCGCTGCGACTCTATTCGCTTATCGCCGTGCCGCTGGCACCGGGCCGCGAGCTCCGGTTCGAGCTGGACGGCGACGATTCAGGCGTCGCCATGGAGTCGGCGACGACCGCGCAGTGGCGCTACGTCTCGATGCAGCTGTCGCTGCGTGTTGCCCTGCCCTGAAGCGCAAGCGCCGGCCACTTGAACTCCCACCCGTCGCCGGCGTATACAGAGTGCCGTGACGTCCCGATCCCCGGCCTCCTGAGGAGTATCGCATGCGCATCGCCCGGCTCACTATCGCTACGCTCCCCCTGATCGGAGCCTGCGTTGCCCCGACGCCCGGCTCCATCCGGCAGGGGCCGGACCCTGTTTCCACACGGTACATCAACCCCGGCACGCTCGCCGCCCTGCCCGGCTTTACACACGCGGTGCGCATCGGCTCCACACTGTACGTGTCGGGGGAGGTCGCGCTCGACAGCACCGGTCGTCTCGTGGGTCCCGGCGACCTGAGCGCCCAGGCCGTCCAGGCGTTCGCGAACCTCGCGACCGTCCTCAGGATCGGCGGCGTGACCCCGGCCGACGTCGCCAAGCTCACGATCTACGTGCGGAACTACTCACCCAAGGACCTCGACGTGATCCGGCAGGCGGCCCCGGACTTCTTCCCGCAGCGGAACCCCCCGGCGGGAATCGTGATTGGGGTGCAGTCGCTGCCGCAGGAGGGGTTGCTCATCGCCGTAGACGCCACGGCAGTGGTGCGCGCGATGATTTTGCCGCGCGACCAGCGTTCCCGAGAGCGGCCTTACTGAGTCACTTCCCGACCAGCCCCGAGAAGAACGGCAGGACGATCGACACGGCGATCAGCAGGATGATGATCCACTCGAGCAGCTCCATGCGCGCGGTCGCCGCCCGGTCCGCCATCTTCCCGTAGATCCCGTCGAGGGTCTGCAGCTTGCGGGTGAGCCCCGCGTCCCATTCGGCGAGATGGAAGCGGCGCGACACGAGGCCGTAGACGCGCGTCAAGTACTGCTCGCCGATGAGCTTGAGGGCGTTGGTGACCTGCTCGAACAGGATCGCCGCGTCGAGCTGCAGCCGGCCCAGCCGGCGGAGCGCCGGCCCGTAGGGGCTCGGCAGCAGGCGGCGAGGAACCCGCCCTCGGCCGAGCAGCTCGTAGGCCTGCTCCAACGCCTCGTCCAGCTGCGCGTCGAGATAACGCATCTCGAGCAGCTGCGTGTTGGCGAACTCGATCACCGCCCGCACGTCCTCCCCTTCCGGGTCGAACAGCAGGGTCACGTCGGTGTCGATCAGCGTGGCGTCGTTCGGGCCGAACGAGAGGCGCGACGCCAGGGCGTCGCTCACTTCCTGCTGCGACAGGGGGCGTGACTCGGCCCGCAGCACCTGGGCCACGGTCTGCGCGTGCTCGGTCCAGAGCATCGCTGCCTCGCAGGGCTCGTTGAACGCTTCGACCTCGAAGATCACATAGTCCTCGACGAAGCCGGCGAGACGGGACCGGAGCGCGGCGTCCCCCAGGGTCTCGAGCAGCTGCTGCACCCGGCGGCGCGAGTCCGCCTGGAGCTGCTCGTTGCCGTAGAGGGCCGTGCTGAGTCCCGGGAGGTCCGTGAGCGGGCCCCGGAGCGGGATGGCATAGCTCACCGACACGGCGCCGAAATCGTACAGCACGAACTCGACGTGCGGTGCCGTGACGTGGTCCCCCTCAGCGACGGCTAACGGCTCCGCCGACGCGGTGACCCGCAGGGGAGCGGGGTCGTACTCGAAGAACGCCGGGGCGCGCCGCTTCTGCTTGACCGTTTGGCGCTGCGTCGCGCTCGCCAGCCGCCGCTCCGCCGCCGCGAGGTCGATCGCGTGCGCGACCTCGTACGCGAACAGCACGTAGCAGGTACCTTGGGCGATGATCGGGGGAGCCATGCTAGGTCAGACCTTTCCCTCTCGCGCCACCGTCGGCGTCGCGAACGCCGGCGCCGCCAGCTGCGGAAGCCCCAGGTGCTCGCGCGCGCGATTCAGCGCGTCGTCGATGTTGCCGTGCACGTTTACCTCGCCCAGCTCGTCGTACAGGCCCGAGCGCTCGAGCGCGACCACCGGCTGGGCGTGCACGTCCGACAGCAGCACCAGCGTGCCATCGCGGCGGCTCCGCCGCACCAGATCGCGCAGCGCGTGCAACCCGGTCGAGTCGATCGCCGGAACGTGCCGCATCCGCAGCACCAAGACCTTGGGCCGCCCGGCGATGCTCCCGAGCCGCTCCCTGAACGTTTCCGCCGCGCCAAAGAAGAACGGCCCGGTGATCTCGTACACCTCCACCCCCGGCGGCACGACCCGGCGCCGCACCGCATTGGGATCACGCTCGAAGTCGTCCACCGGATCCTGGAGCTCGTGCGTCAGCACGCTGATGTTCGTCACCTCCGCCATGCGCCGCATGAACAGGAACGCCGCGAGCACCATCCCTACCTCGATCGCGACCGTGAGATCCCACAGGACGGTCAGGAGAAACGTGGTGAGCAGGACCGCAACGTCGCTCTTGGGCGCCCGGAACTCGCTCACGAAGGTGCGCCACTCGCTCATGCCGTAGGCGACGACGACGAGGATCCCCGCCAGCGTCGCCATCGGGATCAGCCCGGCCCAGCGACCGAAGAACAGGGTGATCAGGAGCAGCGTGACCGCGTGCGTGATGCCGGCGACGGGCGTGCGGCCGCCGTTCCTCACATTCGTGGCGGTGCGAGCGATCGCGCCGGTCGCGGGGAGCCCTCCGAACAGCGGTGACGCGATGTTCGCGACGCCTTGCGCCACGAGCTCCATGTTGGAGCGGTGGCGGCCGCCGATCATGCCGTCTGCCACCACCGCCGAGAGCAGCGACTCGACCGCGCCGAGCAGGGCGATCGTGAACGCCGCGCCCATCAGCCCGGGCATTTGCTGGAACGTGACCGCCGGGAGCGAGGGAGCCGGCAGCGCGGCGTTGATGACCCCGAACCGGCTGCCGATCGTGTCCACCGGCAGGTGCAGCAGCTGCACCAGCACGGTCGTCGCCGTGAGTGCCACGAACGGACTGGGGATGCGCCGGTTGATGCGCGGCCACCCAACGATGATCGCCAAAGTGACGAGCGAGACGGCCACGGCCCAGGGATTCAGCGTGCCGAGATGGGCGCCGAGCGTCCGCCACCGCGCCAGAAACTCCGCGGGCACCGGGCCCATCTGGAGCCCGAGAAAGTCCTTGATCTCCCCCGAGAGAATGATCAGGGCGATCCCGCTCGTGAACCCGATGGTGACGGGGTACGGGATGAACTTGATCGCGCCGCCCAGGCGGGCGAGCCCGAAGCCCACGAGGATGACGCCCGCCATGAGCGTGGCCATCGCGAGCCCGTCCACGCCGTGCTTCTGGACGATCGCATACACGATCACCACGAAGGCGCCCGTCGGCCCGCCGATCTGCACGCGCGAGCCGCCCAGGGCGGAGATCAGAAATCCGGCGATGATGGCGGTGAACAGCCCGCGCTCGGGTGGCACTCCGCTCGCGATGGCGAACGCGATCGCGAGCGGGAGCGCCACGATGCCGACGACCACCCCCGCGATCACATCGGCGCGCAGCTGCTCGCGGGTATAGCCCTTGAGGGTGGTGACGAGCTTCGGAACCAACCTGTCCAGATTCCCTGGCCGGTACGCGACGCTGAGAATCTAACGAAGCCCCTTCTCCTTGAGCTAAAGGCCCTGTCGGAAGTGCAGCCCCACGGTTCGGTAGCGGAAGCTCCCGCTCACAGCTCCTGCGCTGGTCGCCGCAGCCGCGCTGTTCGTGATCGACCCCACGAGCGCGATCTCGTTGTTCGCACCCCAGCCTCGCGACAGCGAGACACCAACGTGCCATTCGGTCTGGTGCGGGACCGGGAGTGCGCCAAATGCCTGCACCTGCTGTGACCCCAGCCCCCCATCGGCCCGCAGTCCCCAGCGACTCCGCTGCCACTGATACACCGCGCGACCTTCGATCACGCTGAAGCGGAGCGGCGTGAAGTAGAGGCCCGGCTTGGGCCGACGATATCCCATCATGCGGACAAACGGGCCGATCTGGAGTCCCTTCACGACGCGACCGAGCACCGCGCCGACGGCCGAGTAGCGGCGGTTCCCGTCCGAGAACCACGCACCGCCGCCCCCTCCCGAGAGGGACCATCCAGCCCCCGGTGAGGCGTCGACACTCCAGTCGAGGGCGTCTATCGTGAGGTGGTGGCGCATGAGGCCGGCGGTCTCGTCAAACGGCGTACGGCTGTAGGCGATGCCAGCGGTGGCGTAGCGTGCGGGGTGCAGCCCCACGCCGAGCTGCGCCGTGAGCGGAGTGCGAGCGGGCGCCGCGTCGGGCGCGACGCGCCGCAGGCCCAGCCCCGCGCGCAGTACGGCGCCGTGGCCCAGCGCCGCGATGAGGTGGCCGCCCGCTCCATAGCTCGAGCCGTCGCCCGCCAGGTCGGTGGCGTGCCGCCAGCCCACGCGCAGCGTGGCGCGGAGATCGGAGCCGAGCGAGCCGGTGAGCGTGGCCTCCTGCGCCACGAAATCGTTCTTGTCGGAGTCGGTCGCCCCGTCCATGGTCGTGCCGATCTCCGGACGGAGGGCCGCCCGCACCACGCGCTCGAGATCGCGTACGGTGCGGTCCCCCGGCGCCACGGCCCGCGCGCGCGCGGCGTACACCTCGGCAAGGCCGGGCTGGCCCTTCCAATAGAGCGTCTGCGCGAGCCCGATCAACAACTCGGGATCGTCGGGATGCCGCTCGAGCGCCTTGCGCCACAGCTCCTCGGCGCGATCCAAGTTGCCACTCCAAGCGATCGCCCGGGCACGGCCCGCGAGCGCGTCGGCGCGATCCGGGAAGCGTAGCAGCACCGAGTCATACAACGCCTCCGACGCCGCCGTCTTGGCCGCCCAGGCGAGCACCTGTGCGTGGGTCACCATGATGTCGGGGTCGCGGGGGTCGATGCCGCGCAGCTTGGCAAAGCGCGCCAGCGAGCGCACCAGCTTCCCGTCCCAGCTGTCGAGAATCGCGAGCCGGTACAGGGCTCGCTCGTTGGCGGAGTCGCCGGCCAGCACGCGCTCGTAGGCCGCGCGGGCGGCGGCGTAGTTCCCCGCGCGAAACGCATCATCGGCCGCGGGAAGCTGGGCGACAACGGCGCGCGCCAGCAGCGTGACGGCGAGGGCGAGCGCGACCCCCTGCTTCACCAGGACGCCCACACCTCCCGCATCGCGTCGTACGCCGCCTTCAGACGCTCGTGCCATGTGGGCTCCTCCCAGGTTGACCAACCGTACGTCCGCTCGGGCTCGAGTCGCGCCATCTCCGTGCCGCTGACCCGTCCGAGCGCGGCCACCGTGAACCGGAAGCCGTCGGTGACCGCGGTTTCGAACCTTCCCCCGCGCCGGTAGCGGACCATTACCCGGCGCGAGGACGGGTCGGTGACGTTCAACAGTCCCCAGGCGATGCGCACCTCGACGAGCCCCGCCACACGGTCCACATACCAGTCGGCGAGGCTCGACTCGGTGGACCGGCCGTAGCGCAGACGCCCGCGGTTCACGCCGCGCGCCGGATAGGTTCGGCCGTCCCGCCCGATCCGCCAGCGGTTGGTCGTCACGAACAGCGAATCGAACGTCCCGTCGCGGCGCGCCACGTCCACCTGCGCCGCTTCATTATAGAGCAGGTCGAGCCCCGTCGGGCCCATCCCGCTCCGGGGCCCGAGGAACGGATTGTACCACGGAGCCACCAGCATCTGCGCGTCGCTCGTGTCGTTCAGCACGAGCACGAATTCGCATCCGGTAGGGCTCGCGCCGGCGGTCCCCGGTAGACGGAACTGACCCCGGTCGCGGCGGTATGTATCGATCCCCACGACGTAGCGCGCCGCGTCGAGCCCCGGCCCGCCCGCCAACGCCACATACAGATAGGACGGGTCGGCCCCGACGTGCAATGCGAGCGCGTCGCCGCGCGCGAACAGCGGCAGCGCCTGCCAAACCCCGGGGTCGCCCCCCGGCTCCGGGGTCGCATCGGCCGGGCCGGCATACTCGCCCAGCAGACCATAGTTTTGCTCCGCGTTCTCCACGTTGTGCCACAGCCGCGTACGCTCGGCCGGCACCTCCAGGTCGGTCGTCACCCACGTGTGTTTGAACCACTCGTCGAGCCAGGCGAACAGGACTCCGCCGGCGGCACCGGCCTC
>DATHGL010000219.1:0-2234 GCA_035317625.1 Gemmatimonadales bacterium
GCACGTAGGTGGAATCGTCCGTCTCGACGATGCGGGGATCCTCGACTCCCCCGGGCCACTCGAAGCTCGCCTGCGCGTCTCGGTCGGGGTACAGCACGGGCGCGGGGCGACGCGTGAAGCGCAGTCCGTCCGCGCTCTCCGCCAGACCGATCCGCGACGTGTGCCCGCCGATCTGCATCTCGCCGGTCGCGTCTTCCGCGCGGTACAAGAGAAACACCTTACCACCCCGCACCACGGCGGCGGGATTGAAGGTGGCGTGCGCCTCCCACTGCACGGTACTGTCGTTCAGCGGAGAAACGAAGCGGGACGCCGGACTCGGCGTGATCACCGGGTTCGCCTCGCGGGGTTTTTCAAAGGGGCCGAACACCCACGGGCGTCCCTGTCCGCGGGCCGGCTCCCTCGTCAGCGCGCCGAGGGACAGGAGCACAGCCGTATGCCGCGGGCGCTCAGGACGTGGGCGGTCATGCCGCCGGGAAAATCACCGGGCCCCGAGGCGCGCGTCAAGACGGCCAGCCCTCGGGGCGCCCCGACCCCCCCTTCCGTCGGCGCGTCCGTCTTTGCACGTTTTTCCATCTTCCGCGAGGATACCCGTCCATGGCTGCAATCACTTTCACCGTCAATGGCAAGCGCGAAACGGTCACCGTCACGCCCGACACGCCGCTGCTCTGGGTGCTGCGCGACACGCTCGGCCTGACCGGCACCAAGTTCGGCTGCGGGATCGCGCAGTGCGGCGCCTGTACCGTCCACCTGGACGGCGTCGCCACGCGCACCTGCGTTTTGCCCGTGTCCGCCGTCGCGGGCAAGCGCGTGACGACCATCGAAGGCCTGTCCAAGAATCGCGCGCACCCGGTGCAGCGCGCGTGGATCGAAGCAGACGTGCCGCAATGCGGGTACTGCCAGTCGGGCCAGATCATGACCGCTGCGGCGCTGCTCGCCAAAAACCCGAAGCCCTCGGACGCCGACATCGACGCCGCGATGACCAACATCTGCCGCTGCGGCACCTACCAGCGCATTCGCGCCGCCATCCATCGCGCCGCCGAGGGAGTGTGACATGAGCGCCGCTCCCGAGATCACCCGACGTGCGTTCCTCGAGACGGCGGGCGTCGCCGGCGCCGGCTTGCTCATCGGCTTCCACCTTCCCGCCGGCGGCCGCGGGCGCGCGCCCATCCCCGCGCCCTTCGCCCCGAACGGGTGGCTGCGCATCAATCCCGACGAGAGCGTGCTGGTCGTGGTCGATCGCTCCGAGATGGGCCAGGGCGTGACGACGGCGCTGCCCATGCTGCTCGCCGAGGAGCTCGAAGCGGACTGGTCGAAGATTCGCATCGAGTTCGCGCCCGTCGACAAGGCATACATCAATCCGATGTTCGGCATGCAGGGAACCGGCGGCAGCACGAGTGTCCGCGCCGCCTACACCCCGCTCCGCAAGGCGGGCGCGGCGGCGCGCGAGATGCTCGTCACCGCGGCGGCGGAGACCTGGGGCGTCGACAAGGCCTCCTGTCGCGCGGAACGGGGCGCCGTGATTCACACACCCAGCAAGCGGCGGCTCACCTTTGGGACGCTCGCGGCGAAGGCGGCCACGGTGCCCCTGCCCCACGACGTGCCGCTCAAGGATCCGAAGGACTGGAAGATCCTCGGCACCCGGGTGAAGCGGCTCGATACCCCACCCAAGGTGGACGGGAGCGCGCAGTTCGGGATCGACGTGAAGGCGCCGGGCTTGCTCGTCGCCGTGATCGCGCGCTCGCCCGTGTTCGGCGGCAAGGTGAAAAGCTTCGATGGCGCCAAGGCGAAGGCCGTGCCGGGCGTCAAGCACGTCGTACAGATCTCGACGGGCATCGCCGTCGTGGGCGACGGCTACTGGTCGGCCAAGAAGGGCCGGGACGCGCTCGCCGTCACGTGGGACGAAGGCCCCACCGCAAGCGTGTCGAGCACGACCATCTCGCAGCTGTTCGGCCAGAAAGCCGAGCAGGCCGGCGCGGTCGCGCGCCACGACGGCGACGCCCAGGGCGCGCTGCCAGGCGCGGCGGCGAAGCTCGACGCCGTGTACGAGCTGCCCTTCCTGGCCCATGCGACCATGGAGCCGATGAACTGCACCGCCCACGTGCGAGCCGACGGGGTGGATATCTGGGCGCCGACCCAGTTCCAGACCGGAGCGCAAGGCATGGGCGCCGGGATCGGGGGCGTCCCGCCCGAGAAGGTCAAGGTGCACACGACCTATCTGGGGGGCGGCTTCGGCC
>DATHGL010000220.1:0-21392 GCA_035317625.1 Gemmatimonadales bacterium
ACCGATGAGCGAGCTCCTCACGGGGGCGGAGATCCTGTGCCGCGCGCTGGTCGACGCCGGGGTCGACGTGATCTTCGGGTATCCGGGCGGCGCCATCATGCCGTTCTACCACGCCCTGCCGGACTACCCGCGCCTGCGTCATGTCCTCGTCCGGCAGGGCGTGGTAGAACGGCATGATGGCGCCGCCCGGATACCCGAAGATCACGTCGACCCCGGCGTCGACCAGCGCGCGGCACAGGATCTCCGCCCCCGTGAGGAGCTCGCTCATCGGTTCACACTCCCCAGAAGTAGCTGGCGTTGAGCGACTGCTCTTCCAGCTGGTCCGCATGGCTCACCTTGTTCAGGGCGTGCACCAGAGCCCGGGCGCTCGCCTCGACGATGTCGGTCGAGGCACCGTGCCCGGAGAGCGATTTGCCGTCGATCCGGGCCTGCACCACCACCTGCCCCAGGCTGTCGCGTCCCGGCGTCACCGACTGGACGGTGAGGTTCGAGACCTCCACTTGGCGCTCGACGACCTTGGCGATGGCGGCGAACGTCGCGGCGATGGGCCCGTTGCCCGAGGCCGTGGCACCGCGCTCCCCGCCCCAGGGACCCGCGAGCCGCACCTCGGCGCTGGCGGCCACCGTCCCGCACGTCGCGTGGAGATGCGTGAGCCGGTAGGCCTCCGGCGCGTCGTGGAACCGGCCGTGCAACAGGGTCAGCAGGTCCTCGTCGAGGATCTCGCGCTTCTTGTCCGCCAGCGTGGAGAACTCTTGGTACAACGTTCCCAGCGTCGCCTCGTCCAGCTCGTAGCCAAGCTCGCGGTAGCGCCGTTCCAGCGCGTGTCGACCCGAATGCTTGCCCAGAACCAGGCTCGAGCGCGCGACGCCAACCTCCTCCGGGCGGATGATCTCGTAGGTGAGGCCGTTCTGCAGCACGCCGTGCTGGTGGATCCCGGCCTCGTGAGCGAAGGCGTTTCGGCCCACGACCGCCTTGTTGGGCTGGGGAAACACGCCGATCACGTGGGACAGGAGCTGGCTCGTCCGGTACAGCTCTTGGGCGTTCACGCCGCAACGGAACGAAACCGCCTGCGGCCGCACCCGTCCCGCGACGACGATCTCCTCCAGCGCCGCGTTGCCGGCGCGCTCGCCGATGCCGTTGACCGTGCACTCCACTTGCCCCGCCCCGGCCTCGATCGCGGCGAGGGAATTGGCCACGGCCAGCCCGAGGTCATCGTGGCAGTGTGCGCTGAAGACGACCCGGTCGGCGTGCGGGACGCGCTCGCGGACGGCGCGGAACATGGCCCCGTACTCGACGGGCAGCGCGTACCCCACCGTGTCCGGCAAATTGATCGTGGTGGCGCCCGCGGCGATCGCCGCCTCGACCACCCGGCACAGGAACTCGAGGTCGGTGCGGGTCGCGTCTTCCGCCGAGAACTCCACGTCGTCCGTGTAGCGGCGGGCGCGCTGCACCGCCTCACGCGTCCGCTCCAGGCACTGCTCGCGGCTGAGCCGCAGCTTGCACTCGAGGTGCAGGTCCGAGGTCGCGATGAAGACGTGCACCCGCGGCCGCGCCGCCGGCCGCACCGCTTCACCCGCCAGGTCGATGTCCCGCTCGAGGCAGCGGGCCAGCGCGGCGATCACGGGACGGCGCACCGCTTCGGCGATGGCGCGCACGCCGCGCCGGTCGCCCTCCGACGCGCACGGGAACCCTGCCTCGATCACGTCCACGCCCAGCGTGTCCAGCTGATGCGCCAGGCGCAGCTTCTCCTCGGCCGTCATGGAGTTGCCCGGTGCCTGTTCTCCGTCGCGCAGGGTCGTGTCGAAGATGATGACGTCTCTCTCCATGGTGGCGCCCGTGCTCCCTTTCCCGTACCGCTGGTGACAAAAAAGCCGCGAACCCTGGGGGGTCCGCGGCGCTGGTGCTGCGTTGCTGCTCTCGTGCTACTCGATCATCTTGCCGTCTCGCGCGCGCCGCCGACCCCGTCCTGAGCGATAATGCTCAGCAGGACCAAGACCAGAGCCAGCAGCAGCGTGAACTGCATCATGAGTCGGTGACGCTCCAGATCGGACAGGTGCTGCGTTGCGATCGAACCGGGAAAATGGGGCCCGGACCGGCGACCGTCAAGGTCGGGTCCCTCCCGGCTCCGTCGGGTGGGTTGACGCAGCCCCGCCGGCCGTTTACTTATTCGCCCATGCGGCGCATCTCGTTGCACCACCGGCACCATCATCACCACCCGTTGGGTGGGGGGCAGCCGGAGGGGTACACAAGGTAGCGAGCAGGCCGCAACAGCCTTGAGTCACCGCCGACGCCGGCCCCCTGGGGCCGGCGTCGTGTTTTTTGCAGGCGCCGCTCGACCCCGGGGGTTCCGACTCGGCCCACATCGGAGCGGCAGCGATGTTCAGACAAGCGAGCAGCACGGTTTGCCTCCGCCTCGGCCTGCCCAAGGGCCGCATGGAGCAGAGCGTCCTGACCCTCCTCGGCGACGCCGGAATCCGCGTGACTCCCGGGGCCCGAGGCTACCGACCCCACCTGTCCTTGGCCGACACCGAGGCCAAGCTGCTCAAGCCTCAGAACATCGTCGAGATGCTCGCGCTCGGCAGCCGGGACGTCGGATTCGCGGGAGCGGACTGGGCGACGGAGCTCCAGGCCGACGTCGTCGAGCTGCTCGACACGGGCCTCGACCCCGTGCAGGTCGTGGCGGCGGCGGCTCCGGAGTTGCTCCAAGACGGGCGTCTGCCGACGCGCCGCCTCGTGGTCGCGTCGGAGTACGAGCGGCTCACTCGACGCTGGATCGGGGAGCGCGGCCTGACGGCGGAGTTCGTCCGATCGTACGGCGCCACGGAGGTGTTTCCGCCGGAGGACGCCGACGTGATCGTGGACAATACGGCGACCGGGGCGACGCTCGAGGCGAACGGCCTGGCGGTGGTGGAGGAGCTGATGCGCTCCTCCACGCGCGTGTACGCCAACAGCGCGGCGCTCGAAGACCCCGCACGGCGCCGCCGAATCGATGACCTGGTCCTTCTCATCAACTCGGTCCTCGAGGCCCGGCGCCGCGTGATGCTCGAGCTGAATGCATCGGCCGCTTGCCTCGAGGCGGTCGTGGCCGTGCTGCCGTCGATGCGCCAGGCCACGGTGGCGCCGCTGTTCGGGGACGGCGGGTACGCCGTCAAGGCCGCCGTGCCACGCGACTGCCTGCCCTACGTGATCCCCGCGCTGAAGCAGGCGGGCGGCACGGACGTGGTGGTCTCCACCCTGTCGCAGATCGTCCCGTGACGATCGCCCGCCGTGGCCCGACCGGGCCTGTCTCGCGCATCGACCCGGCTGCCTCGTACGCGCGGCCCCGGCTGGAAGGCGCCGACCTGCTGCGTCTCGACAGCAACGAAGGGCCGGCGCCACCCCGCCAGCTGCTGGGGAAGCTCGCCGCCGCCGACCCTGAGTTGCTGCGTCGCTACCGCGACGCCTCCGCGCTCGAAGCGGCTCTCGCTTCCTGGATCGGCGTGCCGGCGGACCGGGTGATGGTCTCGGCCGGCGCCGACGAGGCGATCGACCGCGCCTGCCGCGCGTTTCTCGATCGCGGTCGTACCGTCGTGCTGCCCGACCCTACGTTCGAGCTGTTCGACCGGTTCACCGCACTCGCGGGCGGGCACGTCCGGCGCGTCCCGTGGCGCGGCGGCGCGTTTCCAGTCGACAGCTTTCTCGACCGCCTCGACGCCCGCACCGGCGTCATCGCCGTCGTATCGCCCAACAATCCGACGGGTAGTGTCGCCACGCTCGCGGACGTCCGCCGTCTCGCGGCGGCCGCGCCGACCGCGCTGCTGCTGCTCGATCACGCGTACGTCGAGTACGCCGACGAAGACCTCACGCCCGCGGTGCTCGACCTCCCGAACGTGCTGGTGGTGCGGACCATGTCGAAGGCCTGGGGACTCGCCGGCTGCCGCGTGGGCTATGCGATCGGGAGCCCCTATGTCGTGTCGGTGCTGCGCGCGGCGGGCGGGCCGTATCCGGTCGCGGCGCCGTCGATCGCCCTGGCGCTGCACCAAATCGAGGGCGGCCTCGAGCCGCTGCGCGCGCATGTGGCGCGGGTCCGTGAAGAGCGCGCCGCCCTGAGCGCACGGCTCGCCGCCCGGGGGCTCGCGCCGCCTCCGTCCCAGGCCAATTTCGTGTTCGCGGACTTCGGCCCGCGCGCGGCCCTCGTGTGCGCGGGGCTCGCCGCCCTCGGGGTGCTGGTGCGCGACTTCCCGCTCCGGGCGGGGATCGAGACCGCCCTGCGCATCACCCTGCCGGGGGACCCCACGCACTTCGAGCGGTTGTGCGTCGCCCTCGACACCGTGCTCGCCGCCGCGCGCGCCGATGTCCGGGAGGTCCGCTCGTGACGCCGCGCACCGCAACGGTCACCCGCACGACGCGCGAGACCACGATCCGCGTGACGCTCGCCGTGGACGGCACCGGGACCGCGGAGGTGCGGACCGGCGTGGGGTTCCTCGATCATCTGCTCGAGACGCTGAGCCGGCACGCCCGGTTCGATCTCGCGCTCTCCTGTCAGGGCGACCTCGCGGTGGACGACCACCACACCGCCGAAGACTGCGCCCTGGCACTGGGCGACGCCCTCGACCAGGCACTCGGCGAGCGGCGCGGCGTCACGCGCTTCGGGTGGGCGTACGCGCCGCTGGACGAGGCGCTGGCGCGTGCCGTGGTGGACCTGTCCGGGCGCCCACGTGCGGACGTGACGCTCGGCTTGCGTCGCGAGGCGATCGGCGGGCTCGCCTGCGAGAACATCCCGCACCTGCTCCGCTCGCTCGCCAGCGCGGCGCGGCTGACGCTGCATGTGGACGTCCTGAAGGGCGAGAACGACCATCACAGAGCCGAGGCCGCCGTGAAAGCCGTGGCCCTGGCGCTCAAGCAGGCGGCGGCGCGCTCCGGGTTCGACGACGTGCCCTCCACCAAGGGCACGCTGGGTGCGGCGCGCCATGAGTGACGTCGTGGTCGTGGACTCCGGGATCGCGAACCTCGCGTCCATCGCCAGCGCGCTGCGCCGGCTCGGAGCGACGGTCAGCGTGACCGCCACGCCCGAAGAGGTACGGCGCGCAGCGCGCGTAGTGCTGCCCGGGGTCGGTGCGTTCGGTGCCGGCGTCGCCGGCCTGCGCGCGCGGGGGCTCGCCCCGGCCATCGGGGAGATCGCCGCGCGCGGCACGCCGTTACTCGGCGTGTGCCTGGGGATGCAGCTGCTGTGCGAGGCGAGCGAGGAAGCGCCCGGGATGCCCGGCCTCGGCGTCATCCCGGGCGCCTGCCGTCGCCTCCCACACCACGTGCGCGTGCCGCACCTCGGCTGGAACCACGTCACGGCCGCGCCAGGCGCACGCCACGTCGCGAGTGGGGTCGCGGCCTTCGCCAATTCGTACGCCCTCCACGAGGCGCCACACGGATGGACCCCCGCCTGGTCGGCCCACGGCGTCCCGTTCGTGGCCGCGCTCGAGCGCGACGCCATCCTCGCGTGCCAGTTCCACCCGGAGCTGTCGGGCTCCTACGGCGCGACGTTGCTCGAGCGCTGGCTGGGGGCCGAGCGCAGGGGCGGGAGCGGCCTCGCACTGGCGACGGACGCGGGCGCCGTGGCGCCCGGGCTCTTGCGGCGCATCGTTCCCTGCCTGGACGTGCGCGATGGCAGGGTCGTGAAGGGCGTGCGGTTCCAGGGCCTGCGCGACGCCGGCGATCCGGCCGAGCAGGCCTCACGCTACGAGGCGCAGGGAGCGGATGAGATCGTCGTCCTGGACGTGGCGGCGTCGCCCGACGGCCGGAAGACGCACCTCGAGACGGTGGCCCGGGTGCGCGCCGCGATCTCCATTCCACTCACGGTCGGTGGCGGCGTCGGGAGCGTGGCGGACGCGCGGCGTCTGCTGGCGGCGGGAGCGGACCGAGTCAGCGTCAACACCGCCGCGCTGCGGCGCCCGGCCCTGCTCGGCGAGCTGGCGGCGGCGTTCGGATGCCAATGCGTGGTGCTCGCGATCGACGCGCGGCGCACCGACGACCGCTGGGAAGTCCTCGCCCTGAGCGGGCGCGAGTCCGCACTCCCCGACGCGGTGGCGTGGGCGCGGTGCGGAGAGCAGCTCGGCGCCGGGGAGATCCTGCTCACCAGCTGGGACCGCGACGGCACGCGGGAGGGCCCGGACGGGGCGTTGTTGCGGGCCGTGTGCGCGGCCGTGCGCGTTCCGGTCATCGCGTCGGGGGGGATCGGCCGGCGAGCCCACGTGGCGGAGGCGTTCGCTGCAGGCGCTGACGCCGTACTGGCGGCGTCCGTATTCCATGACGGCGACGAGACGGTCGCCGGCATCAAAGCGGACCTCGCGGTCCGGGGAATTCGCGTGCGGTCATGATCATCCCGAGCATCGACATCATGAACGGCCGCGCGGTCCAGCTGCGGCATGGTCGGGAGTTCGTGCTGGACGGCGGTGACCCGCTCGCGCGGCTCGAGGAGTTCGCCGTCGCGGGTGAGGTGGCCGTGGTGGACCTCGACGCGGCGCGGGGCCAGGGCTCTAACGAGGGCCTGATCCGCCGCATGGTGCGGCGCGCGCCGTGCCGCGTCGGAGGCGGGATCCGTGACCTCGATACCGCGCGCGCGTGGCTCGACGCCGGTGCCGCCAGGGTCGTGATCGGCACGGCGTTGAGCCCCGATCTGTGCGGCGCCCTCCCGCGCGACCGGGTGATCGGCGCGGTGGACGCCAGGCGGGGCGAGGTCGTGGTGGACGGCTGGCGCACCCGCACCGGCGTGTCGGTGCTGCAGCGGATCCGAGAGCTGCAGTCCGTGGTGGGCGGCTTCCTCTTCACGCAGGTCGAGCGGGAGGGCGAGATGGCGGGGTGTGACCTACCCGCCGTGACGGTCGCGGTGGGCGCGGCGGGCGACGCCCGCGTCACCGCCGCGGGAGGCATCACCACACCGGGTGAGGTGGCCGAGCTCGACCGCATCGGCGCGGACGCGCAGGTCGGCATGGCGCTGTACACCGGCCGGCTGCCGCTGGGCGACGCCGTCGCGGCCCCGTTGACCCGGCCGCTCGAGGGCGACGTGTGGCCCACGGTGGTATGCGACGAGGCCGGGCGAACCCTCGGATTGGTCTGGAGCACCCGAGCATCGCTGGTGCGCGCCGTGACGGAGCGGCGTGGCATCTATTGGTCGCGCTCGCGTGGCGCGCTGTGGGTGAAAGGCGAGACTTCAGGGAACGCGCAGCAGCTGCTGCGCGTGGACCTGGACTGCGATCGTGATGCCCTCCGCTTCACGGTGCGGCAGTGGGGGGCCGGATTCTGTCACTTGGACCGGCCCTCGTGCTGGCCGGCGGGCTTCACGCTCGACGACCTCGAGCGTGCGATCGCGGAGCGCGTCGCCAGGCCGGATCCCAGGTCCGGCACCACCAAGCTTCTCACGAGCCCCCCTCTGCTCGCCGCGAAGCTCGGTGAAGAAGCAGGCGAGCTGGCGCGCGCCGCCACGCCTGACGCGGTCGTGGCCGAAGCCGCCGATGTGTTCTACATGGCGCTCGTCGCGCTCGCACGCGGCGGCGGGTCGCTCGCCGACGTCCGGGCTGTGCTGGCGCGCCGACACGGCGCCGTCACGCGGCGCCCGATGACCGCCAAGCCCGTGACCGCCCCATGACCGCGTGCCTGTTCCGCCGCCGCACGGTGCAGGAGCTGGCGGCCCGGTCGCGCGACGCGGTACCGGCCGACGCGGTCGCCGTCGCGGCCGCCATCATCGAGGCGGTCCGCGCGCGCGGTGAGCCCGCGGTGCGCGAGTACGCCGAGCGATTCGGCGAGCTACGGCCCGGCGCGCCGCTCGTCCTCCCCAGGGAAGCGCTGCGCCGCGCGCTGACGGGACTGCCGCCGGGCGACCGTGCCCGCCTCGAGCGCGTGGCCGAGCGCATCCGCTCGTTCGCCGACGCGCAGCGGCGCGCGCTCACGTCCATCACCGTTCCGGTGCCGGGCGGCGCGGCCGGCCAATGGATCGCGCCCGTCGAGCGCGCGGCGTGCTACGCGCCGGGCGGACGCTACCCGTTACCCTCGTCGGTGCTGATGACCGCCGTGACTGCCCGGGCCGCCGGCGTGCGCGAGGTGTGGGTGGCGAGCCCCCATCCCCAGCCGGTGACGCTCGCGGCGGCGGCGGTGGCAGACGTGGACGGATTCGTGGCCGCGGGCGGGGCGCAGGCCATCGCCGCCCTCGCGTATGGGGCGGGGCCGATCCCGCCGTGCGACGCCGTCGTGGGCCCCGGAAACCGCTTCGTCACGGCCGCCAAGCAGCTCGTGGCGGGACGCGTCGCGATCGACACGCTGGCGGGACCCTCGGAGCTCACGGTATTCGCGGATGCGAGCGCCGACCCCGTGGTCGTCGCGGCGGACCTGCTGGCGCAGGCGGAGCACGATCCCGACGCGCTGCCGGTGCTCGTGACCGTCGACCCGACGCTCGCCGATCGGGTCGAGGGCGAAATCGGGCGCCAACTGATCGATCTGCCGACGGCCGGCGTCGCGCGCGCGGCGCTCCTGAACGGTGGAGTGATCGTCGTGCGGAATGTCGCCGAGGGGATCGCTGCGTGCGACGCGATCGCGCCTGAGCACCTGCACCTCCAGCTCGAAGATGCGGCCGCGGTCGCACCGCGGCTGGCTCACTACGGAGCGTTGTTCATCGGGTCGGGCGCCGCGGAGGTGATGGGCGACTACGGCGTGGGGCCGAACCACGTCCTGCCCACTGGGGGGACCGCCCGCTCGGCGGGCGGGCTCTCGGTATACACGTTCCTGCGGGTGCGCACGTGGCTGCGCGTGGACGACCGAGTCGCGGCCCGGCCGCTGCTCGAGGATGCGGCATGGCTCGGCCGCGCCGAGGGGCTCGAGGCCCACGTGCGCGCCGCCGACCGGCGGCTCGACCGCGCTGCGGCTGAGAGTCCTACGCCCGCGTGAGCTGGATACGCGTGATCTCGGCCGGCGCGCCCAGCCAGGGCCTAGTAGCTCACACCCTTCCGGATTGCGAAGCCCCACCGACTACCGGCGAAGCCCTTGCCGAAGCGATATCCGACGGCGAATTCCGCGACGTCACCGCGCACGGCACGGGTCGGCCCGAGGCGCAGCGACACGCCCACGTCGCCGCCCAGGCGAGCCCGCTCCCCCGCATACCACGCTCCGCCGTAATCCAAAAACGGAGCCAGGCCAACGCCGAAGAGACCCCACATCTCGTCCGCCACGAGCACCCGATTCTCCAGCGCGAGCCACGCACTGTGGGTGCCCGTGAACTGGTGGATGCCGAAGACGCGCGGGCCGTTCTGCGTCACCCACAGATCGAACTCGGATCCAGGCTTGGGCCGCCGCAGCTGTGCACCCTCGACGTGGAGCACCAACGTCTGGTTCCGGAGATACTGACTCGCAACCGTCAGTGCGCCCGACACCCGCCCCGAATCGGGCACGCCCGCGGTGAAGACACCGTTC
Organism: Gemmatimonadales bacterium; assembly: GCA_035317625.1. Classification (GTDB taxonomy): domain Bacteria; phylum Gemmatimonadota; class Gemmatimonadetes; order Gemmatimonadales; family GWC2-71-9; genus AG41. The sequence goes on from DATHGL010000220.1 coordinate 9,433, forward strand.
CCCGCCGCCCGCAGCACCGCGAACCCGCGGCTCCAGGGGGCTGCGAGCTGGACGCTCACTTCCGGCCCGACGCCCGCCTCGTCCGACGCGTACCCCCACGCGCGCGGCGCCGCCCATAGGCCGAAATGGAACAGCTGCGACATGTTCACGTCCTCGCGCCGGGCGTACGAGTTGAACCGCTCGAGCACTTGAAAGCGCACGTGTCCGACGTCGATCCCCGCTCCCACCGTGCCGAACACGGAGCGCCGGAAGGGGGCGGTGTCCCGCTCGGCCTTGAAGTCCTCGCGGCGCCACTGACCGGCAACGGACAACCGCACGTAGTCGCGCGTGGTCGCGTGCGTGGCCAGGCCGACCGACACGCCCACGCGCAGCGCGCGCCGCTCCACCGTGTCCACGACACTGCTGCCCAGCGCGTCACGCCGAAACACGAGCACCCGCTCCGACGCCGCTTCCCCGTCGGTCGCGAGCGCGCGCCGCGCGGCGGTCTCGTAGAACGGCACCCCCAGGAGCCAGCGGCCCTGCGTGCCGTCCGACTTGTCGCTCACAACCGCTTGCAGCTCGGTGCGACGCGAAAAGAAGTGCGGGCTCACGTAGCCGACGTTGAAGATGCTCCGGTCGGGCGTCCGGTTGTATACCACCGTGAGCGACGTCGCCGTGCCGAGGAGATTGTCCTCCACGAGCCCGGCGAGCCAGGTGACGTCGCCGCCCGCGGAGGAATAGCCGATCTGCGGCTTGGTGCTCCAGCCGTCCGTGGTCGCCACGCGCAGGGCGAGGCGGCCGTCGAGCCGGGTGGTGTCGAGTCGCACTTGGCTGAACACGTGTAGCGCGCGGAGCGCTCGCTCGCTCTCCGCGACCCGCGCCGAGTCGTAGCGATCCCCAGGGTCGACGAGCAGGCTGCCGCGGATCACCCCCGCGCGCGTGCGCGCATGCAACCGGTTCGCGAGCCGGGCCATGAACCCGGGCGCGTTGGGGTCCTGGAGATCGAACACGTTGCGGTTCACCACGATGATCGTGTCGATCGTGGCCGGGGGGGATTGGCCTGACAGGCGGACGGGCGGACCGGCGGTCAGGAGTGCCGCCGCAGTTCCGACCGCCAGACCGGCTGTCCGCCAGACCGCCGTCGCCCTATTTGACCAAGTCAATGCGCTGGTGCAGCGGATAGGTCACGTGGCGTGCAGCATCGTTCCATTCCGTAAAATACAGCGTCGCGTCGACGCGACCGGTGATCTGCCGGAGACCGCGGGTCGCGACCCGAAACGTACCCCGCACCGAGTCCGGCTTGAGGGGACGGCACAGACAGGTCACCGTCGCGTAGGCGGGAATGCGCGCCGGCGGGGGACCGAGCGGGTACGGCACGTTCTGGCGCAGGTCGCGCGCATGCCCCAGGTCCACGGCGAGGATGATGGAGTACTCGTCGCCCTCGCCGACGGCGGGATTGAAGTCGTAGCGGGCGAGACCGACGTCGCCGCCGCCTTGCGTCGTGTCGAGGGCCAAGCGGACTACGGTCAGCCGCGGATCCTGCTCGACCGCCACCCGCCCATGCCATTCCCAGCGCGCGGTGCTTTGGTCACCGAGGGTGTCGCCGGGGCGGGAGACGCCATCGCACGACAGAAAGAGGAAGGGCGTCAAACAGAGGCGTCTCGCGACGGCGTTGCAAAAAAACGTCGCGTGGAGGCGCGAAAAAGATGCCGCCGTCAGCTGGGCCGTGCCGTATTGTCGGGCATGATGCTGCGCGCGTACGCTCGTCGATTGCCGGTGCACGAGATCGCGGTGGAGGTCTCCGTCCAGGTGGCTCGTCTGAGCCGGGAACTATCCGGCCCCGGAGCCGCGGCGCGCGTCGACCAACTCGTCCGCGCGGCGCTCTCCGTCAGCTCAAACATAGCGGAGGCCTGCGGGCGAGGCAGCGTCCCGGAGTTCCGTCGGTTCCTGCAGTATGCGCGGGGATCTGCTCAGGAGACGTTGACGCAGTTGCGAGTCGCCGCCGCCCTCGACCCGGTCCACGCGCAGGCGATTCACGCCGTCGAGAGTCGAGTCGCACTCGTCATCAAGCTGTTGGGGCGCTTGATCGCTCACCCGCCGCCCGACAGGTGATGACGCCGTTTGTGGTACGTCCTCGCGCGACGTCTTTGTGCTACGCCTTCGTGCTACGCCTTCGTGCTACGCCTATCAGTATTGCCCCAAATACCTGTCCAACTCCCACTCGCTCACCTGCCCGATGTATTCCTGCCACTCCTCCCGTTTCGCCTCGACAAAGCGCTCGTAGATGTGCGGACCCAGCGCAGCGCGAATGACGTCGTCCTTCTCGAGCTCATTCAGCGCTTCGTGCAGGTCCCGCGGCAGCTCGTCGATGCGATATTTGCGACGCTCGCGGAAGCTCATCGTGAAAATGTTCTTGTTCACCGCGTCGGGCGGCACGAGCTTCCGCTCGATCCCGTCGAGGCCCGCCGCGAGCTGCACCGCCAGCGCCAGGTACGGGTTGGCCGACGGGTCGGGCATGCGCAGCTCGCAGCGCGTGCCGATGCCGCGGCGATCCGGGATGCGAACGAGCGGCGACCGGTTCCGCATCGACCAGGCCACATTGGTCGGGGCCTCGTATCCCGGCACGAGTCGCTTGTAGCTGTTCACCAGCGGATTCGTCACCGCGCAGAAACCGCAGGCGTGCGCGAGCAGCCCCGCCACGTACTGCAGCGCCGTGTCGGACAGCTCCGACTTCCCTTTAGGATCGTGGAAGGCGTTCTTCCCGCCCTTGAACAGCGACTGGTGCGTGTGCATCCCCGAACCGTTCTGGCCGAAGATCGGCTTGGGCATGAAGGTCGCGAGGAAGCCGTGCCGGTACGCGACGTTGCGGACGATGAAGCGGAAGGTCGCGAGATTGTCGGCCGTCTCGAGCGCCTCGGTGTAACGGAAGTCGATCTCGTGCTGACCCGGCGCGACCTCGTGGTGCCCCGCCTCGACCTCGAATCCCATCGAGACCAGGTCCCGGATGATCAGCCGCCGAATTTCCTCGGCCCGATCGACGGGCGTCTGGTCGAAGTAGCCGCCCTTGTCGTGGGTCTCCGTGGTGGGGTCGCCGCTCGCGTCGAGCTGGAAGATGAAAAACTCCGCCTCGACGCCCGCCATCATTTCGTAGCCGAGGTCCTTCGCCTTCGCGATCTGGCGTTTCAGCGCCTGGCGCGGGCACCCCGCGAAGGATGACCCGTCCGGGTTGTAGATGTCGCAGATGAGCCGCGCCACGCGCCCGCCCTCGTCGTCGTACGGCAGGATGCGGAACGCCTCCAAATCGGGCTTGAGGACCATGTCCGATTCCTCGATCCGCACGAATCCCTCGATCGACGAACCGTCGAACATGAGGTCGCCCTCAAGCGCCTTCTCGAACTGACTTTCGGGCACCTCGACGTTCTTGTTGATGCCGAGGATGTCCGTGAACTGGAGCCGCAGGAAGCTGATCCCCTGCTTCTTGCAGAGCTCGAGGATGTCGCGCTTGGAGGCGCCGGTGGTCTTGAGGGCGGTGGTGGCCATAGAGGGCGGTAGAAGACGGTAAAAGACGGTAGAGGGCGGCGTCAACCTCTACCGTCCTCTACCGTCTTCTACCGTCGTCTCACCTCAGACGTCGTAGTACAGGAAGAATTCGTACGGATGCGGCCGCAGCGCCACGGGATCGACTTCCTTGGCGCGTTTGTAGGTGAGCCACGTCTCGATCAGGTCCGGCGTAAACACCCCGCCTTCGAGCAGGAACGCGTGATCCGTCTCGAGCGCCGCGAGCGATTCGCCCAGCGAGCCGGGCGTGTTCTTCACGTGCTTGCGCTCCTCGGGCTCGAGGTCGTACAGGTCCACATCCATCGGTTTGGGCGGCTCGATCTTGTGCTTGATGCCGTCCAGGCCGGCCATGAGCAGTGCGGCGAACGTGAGGTACGGGTTGCTCGACGGATCGGGCGCCCGGAACTCGACGCGCTTCGCCTTGGGCGACTTCGAATACACCGGAATGCGGCAGATCGCGGAGCGATTGCGCTGCGAGTAGATCAAGTTGATCGGCGCCTCATACCCCGGCACCAGACGCCGGTAGCTGTTGGTCGTCGGTGCCGCGAACGCCAGCAACGCCGGGGCGTGCTTGATCAGTCCCCCGATGTACCAGCGCGCGCTATCCGAGAGCAGCGCGTAGCCGTTGGCGTCGAAGAACAGGTTCTTCCCGTCCTTCCACAGACTCATGTGCACGTGCATCCCCGACCCGTTGTCGCCGAACATCGGCTTGGGCATGAACGTGGCCGTGTAGCCGTGCTGATGGCAGACGTTCTTCACGATGTACTTGTACATCATCAGCTGGTCACCCATGCGCGCCAGCGTCGCGAAGCGCATGTCGATCTCGGTCTGGCCGGCGGTGCCCACCTCATGGTGATGCACTTCGACCTCGATCCCCGCCGCCATCAGCGCCAGCATGATCTTCGAGCGCAGGTCCTGCAGCCGATCGACCGGCGGCACCGGGAAGTACCCCTCCTTATGCCGGGGCCGGTGGCCCAGGTTCGGTCCGTCGTTGGCGCCCGAGTTCCAGATCCCTTCCTCGGAGTCGATGTGGTAGTAGCCCTCGTGCGCGTTCTGGTCGAATCGCACCGAGTTGAAAATGTAGAACTCCGCTTCGGGACCGTAGTACGCGGTCGTGGCGATCCCCGACTTGACGAGGTATTGCTCCGCCTTCTGGGCCACGTAGCGCGGGTCGCGCGAATAGCGCTGACCGGTCACCGGATCCGCGACGTCGCACGTGAGCGACAGGGTCGGCACCTCCAGGCACGGATCCACGAACGCGCTCGTCGGATCCGGGAAGAGGAGCATGTCACTTTCATTGATCGCCTGAAACCCGCGGATCGAGGAGCCGTCGAACCCGATCCCCTCTTTGAAAAGGTCCTCGGTGAGCTCCTTGAGCGGGATCGAGAAGTGCTGCCAGGTGCCCGGCAGGTCGGTGAACCTGACGTCCACGATTTGGACGCCGGCATCCCTCGCTTTGCGAATCACGTCTGCCGGTGTGGCGCTGGCGAGCGGCTTCGCCCCCGGGGTGGCGGTGGTCGGCTCCAACGTCGCGGTCATAAGGTCAGTCTCCTAGAGCGGTCCCTGAAGAGAAAGTGCACGGACCATGAGAGGAAGTGCACGGACGATGCCACGCGGCAACACAAGCCGACGGCGCGTTCCGGCCCACGGCCGCTCGACCAACCCAGGGGGCGTGCTGAGGTGGGCATGCGGGAAGCTACCGGGGGCGTTGCAGGGTGTCAACCATTTCGTGTCGACCACGCAACATGGGCGGGACCGACTTTGACCGAGAACCACTCAAGCTGCACGGTGTCAACCTAACTGTGCGTAACATGCACTGTTTTCCACACACCACGTCAGCCGTCCAATGCCTCTACGAAGTGCCACAGCTCCACAGCCGAAAATTCCCCGAAGCGCTCCTGGATGTCGCGCTCCGACCCCTCGAGGAAGATCCAACTAGTCGTGCGGCGATGGTCCCCGCTCACGAAATGCACGCGCCCGCGGACCGCGCCGATCTCGGTGTCGGGCTGCATCTCGATGAACACATCCCAGCGTGCGTCGCCGCGCTTCAGCTCGCCCATGTGCTTGGCGCGGTCCTGCCCCGGGAAGGCGGCGCTCATCGGGCGCGGCCGGGTGGACGGGGGGTCGGAACATGGTGCACGAGACTACAGTACGCTGCCCCCGGGATTCCTGCCAGTTAGATTCCCGCTGCGATGAACTGTCGAGCCTGTGGAACGGCCCTGGCGGCCACTGCACGCTTCTGTCACAGCTGCGGCGCCCAGGTCCCCGGTCCTGAGGTGGTCGGATGGCGGGCCGGGCTGCCCTGGGGCGTGGCGGGGGCGGCGGTGGGGGCGTTGCTTACCGTGGTGGCCCTCCGCATCGGTGCCTCATCGGGAGGCGGGATGCGAGATGGGGGAAGCGCGTCGGACGATGACGCATCCCGCATCCCGCTTCCCGCATCCCGCTCCACGCCTCCCGATATTTCGCAGATGTCCGCCGAAGAGCGCGCCACCCGGCTCTACAACCGGGTGATGACGCTTCACACGCAGGGCAAAGCCGACAGCGCGGCGTTCTTCCTGCCGATGGCCCTCCAGGCGTACGCCATGCTCCCGGCGCTCGACGCGGATGCCCGCTACCACATCGGCGTGCTCGACTTGACCGGCGGCAGCGCGACCGCGGCGCTCGCACAAGCGGACACGATTCGTCGGGCCGTCCCCGCCCACCTCTTCGGCTTCATGCTGCGGGCCCGCGCACTCGACCTCCAGCGCGACGCGGCCGGTGCGCGGCGGGCCTACAGCGAATTCCTCAAGAACGAGGCGGCGGAGCGGGCACGCCGGCGGCCCGAGTACGACGAGCACGCGCAGAACCTCGATGCCTTCCACGAGCAGGCGGCCCAAGTGACGGGTGGGAATGCCAAGCGTGGTAGCTAAGAGTCGCCGGACGATCCGTCTGGCCCACAGCCCGGATGCGGACGACGCCTTCATGTTCTGGGCGCTCGCCGCCGGCCGGATCGACACGGGCGACCGGCGCTACGTGCACGAGCTCGGCGACATCGAGTCTCTGAACCGGCGCGCCCTGGCCGGCGAGCTGGAAGTGACGGCCGTGTCGCTCCACGCGTACGCCTACCTCGCCGACCGGTACGCGCTGCTCGCTCATGGCGCGAGCATCGGCGACCGGTATGGGCCCCGTATCGTCGCGCGCGCCGTGCCCCCCGCCGACCCGCGGACGGCGCTCGGCCGGCCGGAGGTCCTTGTCGCCGTGCCAGGCGAGCTCACCACCGCGTTTCTCGCACTCAAGCTGTACCAACCGGCGGTGCGCCACGTCGTCGTGCCCTTCGACCAGATCGAGGAGTACGTGGCCAGCGGCCGCGCGGACGCGGGCCTCCTCATCCACGAGGGTCAGCTCACCTTCGCCGACCGCGGCCTGCACCTCTGGGTCGACTTGGGGGAATGGTGGCATGCGGAAACGGGGCTGCCCCTGCCGCTCGGCGGCAATGTCGTGCGCCGAGACCTTGGGGACGCCCTGATGGGAGAGATCGCCCGCGATCTCAAGGCCAGCATTCAGTACGGCCTCGCCCACCGGGCGGAAGCACTCGCGCACGCGCAGGCCTACGGCCGAGGCCTCGATGCCGCGCGCATCGACCGGTTCATCGGGATGTACGTGAACGACTACACGGTGGACTACGGACCCACCGGCCGACAAGCCGTTGGCGAGCTGTTGGGCCGCGCCCACCGCGCGGGCTTGCTCGGCGCACCCGTGAACGTCACGTTCGTGGCCGCCGCCACCTGAGCTGCCGTCCGCGGCGCGAGCCGGGGCTATCCAGACGGACCCTCGAGCGCCATTTTCCGGGGGGGAATTATCCAAGGAGTCCTGAGTGGCCGACATGGCGGGGCCCGTCCAGATCCTCGTGGTGGACGACGAAGAGCCCATCCGGAACGCCCTCAAGAAGTTCCTCTCGCAGCAGCAGTTCGAGGTGTACGCCGCCGGCACGGGCGAAGACGCGCTGCAACAGCTCCGACGCCACCGCATTGCGCTGATGCTGTGCGACATCCGCATGCCGGGCACGAGCGGCGTGGACCTCGTGCCCCAAGCGATCGAGATCGAGCCCGAGCTCGCGATCTTGATGCTCACCGCCGTGAACGACGCCACCAGCGCCGCACTGTGCATGCAGCGGGGCGCCATGGACTACCTCACGAAACCGATCGAACTGGCGGACCTGGGGCGGGCAGTCCAGCGGGCACTCAAGCGGCGCGAGATGCTGGGGGAGAACCGTCAGCTGAACCAGTGGCTCAAGGAGGAAGTCAGCACCCGCACCGCGGAGCTCCAGCGCGAGCGCGGGAAGCTCGAGCGCCTCTCGATCGCCACGCTCGAAGCGCTCGTCAATGCCCTGGAAGCGAAGGACCCCTACATGCGGGGGCACTCGGCCCGCGTGGCCGACCTGTCCGCCACCATCGCCCATCAGCTCGGTCTGGCGGACGAGGATCTGGAGCACGTGCGGGTCGCCGGGCGACTGCACGACATCGGGAAGATCGGCACGCGCGAGTCCGTCCTGAACAAGCAGGGGGCCCTGACTCCCGACGAGTTCGAGCACGTCAAGCAACACGTCGTCATCGGGTCCCAGATCCTCGCCCCCCTCTCACACCTTGGCGACATCATCCCGGCAGTGCGGCACCACCATGAGCGCTGGGACGGGACGGGGTACCCGGACGGGCTGCGCGGCGAGGAGATCCCCATCGGCGCGCGCATCATCGGCGCCGCCGAGGTGTTCGACGCCCTCAGCACGTCGCGGGCCTACCAGGAAAAGATGAGTCCCGAAAACGCGGTCGAGCGGATCGCCGACCTCTCCGGCACGGTGCTCGACCCGCAGGTGGTCGAGGCCCTGTCCGCGATCGTCGCCAAGCGACACACGCTCGTATTCCTCGACGAGAGCAGCGGCACCACGGGCGGCTGATTCCCTCCTTCGTGTTGATCGCCGTCACGGGAGCCACAGGATTCGTGGGACGGCACGTGGCCGCGCTGCTCGCGCACCGCGGACACACGGTGCGCGCGCTGGTACGAAAGCCCAACCGCGCGCAGACCCTGCCATCCGCCGCCGTCGAGCCCGTGGCCGGCGACCTGGCCGACGGCGCGGCGCTCGCACGGCTGCTGCATGGGGCGGACGCGATCGTCCACTTGGTGGGCATCATCGTGGAACGGGGGAGCGCGACCTTCGAGGCGGTGCACGTCGAAGGAACGCGTCATCTGGTCGCAGCGGCGCGCGAGTGCCGCGCCGGGCGCTTCGTGTACATGAGCGCGGTCGGCGCGCGCGACGAGCCGGGCGCCACGCGCTATCACCGCACCAAATGGCGCGCCGAACAGCTGGTCCGCACCTCCGGGCTTTCCCACGCCATCTTCCGGCCGTCCATCATCAGCGGGCCGGAAAACGCGCCGATCCGCACCCTCGCTCGGCTGCACCACTGGTCGCCCGTGGTGCCGCTGTTCGGCGACGGCCATTTCCCCACGCAGCCGGTGTGGATCGAGGACGTCGCCCGTGCCTTCGCCCTCGCGGCCGAGAACGCCGCGCTCGCCGGCGTCTTCGAGCTCGGCGGGCCGGCGGTGCTCACGTACGAGCAATTCCTGCTCGCGATCGGCCGGGCCGCGGGTCACCCCCGGCCGCTCGTGCACGTGCCGCTCGCCCTCGCGCGCGCCGCCGCCGCGGCGTTCGACCTGCTCGGTCCCGCGGCGCCGCTCACGAGCGATCAGCTCCAGATGCTGATCGAAGGCAGCGCCACACCGGACAATGCCGTCGAGTCGGTGTTCGGCATCCGCCCACTCCCATTCGTGCAGGGGCTCGAGCGCTACCTCGGCACGGGGCGCGGATGAGCGTCGCACGGCGCGTGCTCCTGGCCGGGGCGATCTCGGCCTTCCCCCCTGCCGCGCACGCCCAGCACAGCGAACCCGACTCCGTGGTCTACGTACTGTCGGGGGCGAGCCGGTTCGACGTGAACACCGGGAAGGCGGGATTGCTCGGGTTCGCGGGCCACGAGCACCGCATCCGCGCCCGTGCGTTCGCGGGACGTGTGGTGTTTCACCGCAACGCCCCCGCTGACTCGCGCGTCGAGATATCCGTGCCCGCCGACAGCCTCGACGTACTGACCCCACCCGACACAGCCGAGATCCGCAAGGTCACGCAGTCCATGCGGACCGAAGTCCTCCACGTGGACCGCTATCCCCTGATCCACTTCGTGTCCGCCGGCGTCACCCCGACGGCGGACGGCTTCCGCGTGCAGGGCCGGCTCACCCTCGCCGGGGAGACCCGCGACGTGACCGTGGATCTGCGCGCGGCGGTCGGCCCGGACACGCTGCGGGCGACGGGCCGTTTCTCCGTGAAGCAGACCGATTTCGGTATCCGGCCGTACCGCGGCGGCCCGGGAGGCACCGTCCGGGTCGCCGATCGCGTGACGTTCGAGCTCGAGGCCGTGGGAATCCGGTCAACCCAGCCATAAAAACCAAACCCGGGGCCGACAACTCCCCGGGTTGGCGGTCGGGCGAAGTGGCCGTCACACTTCGGCCGCGACCATTGGCTTATTTCTCCAGCATGATACGATCGACCGGGCTGGAGGTTTCATGCTCCACGTCCCTTTGATGCACACCGCCCCGAATTGGTTGCATGCCCTACCACCGCTTGACCCGCCCGAGGCGGGAGACCGTGATCGTCTCGACCCGCTCGCCCCGCCGCAGTACGACCTTGGTATTCGATACCCCCCAACCCAGACCGATCGGGTCGAACACCACCGCCGGGTTCGACACCTCGAGCGCCACGCCGCGCTCAGCCGGGCCCGGCCAGCGGAGCAGGGCCCCCCAGGAGTCCCCGAGCCAGCGGTCGATCCGGAGCGAGTCGGCGGCGATCACGGCGCGGCTCCGCGTGCTGCGCATGATGGCGGCGTTCCGGGCGACGGCCATGGCCGTGGTGACCTCCTGCGCCGTCGCGTTCACCGCCAGCCAGTCCAGGAGCCCCGTCAAGCGGGGCAGTGTGATGGCCGTCACGATGGCGAGGATCGCCAGTACGACGCACAACTCGGCGAGTGTGATACCGCGGCGCATGGGCCGCAATAAAGGGGCAGGGGGGCGCGTCGACGGCATCGAAACCATGCCGTGAAAGGCCGGAAAACGCGAAACCTGCGGCCTAACGCGCCGAGGCTGAAAAGGGTATGTTGTGCGCCGGCCGTATGTTGCGGTGAGCTCTGACCCCTGCCATACCGTGGGAGCGTAAGACTCATTCAGGCTCAATCGGAGACCAGGGATGCCGGTTTCGCGTCTGCAGTTCGAATCACTGCCACACGCCATATTCCTGCAGCGAGTATCGGGTCCCCATTCCGCCGCGACGCTGGAGGCGCGCCTCGGACAGGGCGCATTTCTCGCGTTGCGGCTCGTGGACTTGCTCGCGCCGGACCGGGCACCGGTCTCGGCCGATGCGTTCCACTACCAGTGGCTGGCGACCGACCGGTTTTGCCGCGAGCTCCACGCCGCGGCCACCGAGGGCGCGCACGTCCACGGGATCGCGGCGAGCGCGTCCGATGCGCATCGCCTGAGCGAGATCCAGCTGATCGCGCCGGCGCTGTTCGCCTACGCTCATTTCCTCGAGGACGAGTTGCGGCTCGAGGAGGCCATCGACGTTCTCACCACGCTGCTGCTCGTCATCGGGAACCGGCTGTCACCGGCCGACGTGGTGGCGGCCCACCTGCGATTCGCCCGGGTGCACCGCAAGCTCAACCGGTTCGACGAGGCGGAGGCCGCGTACGCCGAAGCCGGGGAGTTGGCGACGGCCGCCGGCGACGTCTATTCCGCGCTGCTCAGCCGGATCGGGCGAGCGAACAGCGTGCTCGGTCGAGGCAACCTCGCTGAGGCCGAGCGCAAGCTCCGGGACATCCTCGCGGATGCGCGGGCCTCCGGCGAGCGGGACGCCGAAGCCCGTGCCGAGCACGGGATCGGCGCGACGCACTATCACATGGGGCAGGCGGCGGAAGCCATTCCCCACACGTGGCGCGCGTTCGAGCTGTATGAGGAAGAGGACTCTCGCGTGCGTGCCCTGAACGACGTGGGCATCATGCTGCTGAGCCTGGGGGACGCGACGGGCGCGGAGCGAGCCCTCGCAGAAGTGGTCCGCCGCGGCGGCACGCAGGAGAGTACCAGCAACGCGATGATCGAGTTGATGCACTGCGCGTCGTTCCGGCGCGACCGCGTCGGGTTCGCCCGTTGGCGCGAGCGCTGTGAGGAGCGGGTGTCGGACATGCCGCCCAACATCCGGGCGGATTTCTATCTGAAACAGGGGATCGGGCAGGCGCGGTTCGGGGGGTTCCGGCGCGCCGCGGTTCTCATGAAGCAGGCCCTCGAGATCGCGGGGCCCGCCGGACTGCACGAGGCCGAGTTCCGGATCGAGCGGATTGTGGCGGGGCTCCAGGACT
>DATHGL010000221.1:0-3004 GCA_035317625.1 Gemmatimonadales bacterium
TGGGCGCGCACGGCCAGGACGGGTGGGTTCCGCACGATGATCCTCACCGCCAAGCACCACGACGGCTTCTGCCTGTGGCCGACGGAGACCACGAATCACTCGGTGCGCGCGAGCCCCTGGCGCGAGGGACGGGGCGATGTGGTGCGCGAGTTCGCGGACGCCTGTCGCGCGGAAGGACTCGGCGTCGGACTGTACCTCTCTCCGTGGGATCGGCACGAGCCGTCCTACGGCGACTCCCCGCGCTACAACGACGTCTACGCGCGACAGCTCAGCGAGCTGCTCACCCGCTACGGGCCCATCGTGGAAGTCTGGTTCGATGGTGCCAACGGCGAGGGACCGAACGGAAAGCGACAAACCTACGACTGGCCGCGCGTCCATGGGCTCGTCCGCACGCTCCAACCGGACGCGCTCATGTTCTCGGACGCGGGGCCCGACATCCGGTGGATCGGTAACGAAAGGGGGATCGCCGGCGATCCGAACTGGTGCACGGTCGATCCCGCCGCCGTCCCCTACCCCGGCATCGGCGGCGATGCCGTCATCCGCGCGCTGCAGCACGGAGATCCGCACGGCAGCGTGTGGCGTCCCGGCGAAGCCGATGTCTCGATCCGCCCGGGGTGGTTCTGGCACACGAGCGAGGACGAGAAGGTCCGGACAGCGGAGAACCTCGTCGAGCTGTACTGCTCGAGCGTGGGGCGGAACGCCGGGCTTCTCCTCAACGTCCCTCCTACGTCCGAAGGACTGTTTCACGCCACGGACGTCGCGCGGATCGCCGAGTTCGCCGAGCGGCTGCGCACTATGTTCGCGACGAACGTCGCCGCGGGGGCGCGGCGGACTGCAAGCGACGGAGGAAAGGGCGACGTGAAGACGGGATGGGTGGAGCTCGAGCTGCCGCACCCCGCCACGTTCGACATGGCATGCTTGCAGGAAGCGATCGAGTACGGGCAGAGCGTGGCGCGCTACTCGCTCCAGGCGTGGACCGGAGCTCGGTGGACGACGCTCGCGCGCGGGACGACGATCGGCCACAAGAAGCTCGATCGCTTTCCCGCCGTCACCGCCAGCCGCGTGCGGCTGACGATCGACGCGGCGGTCGACACGCCGCGCATCGCGGACCTGGCGCTGTACCGCTTGACGTAGGGGCGCTGCACGCTGCGCTCCTACCTTTCCGCGATCCCCGAGATCCTGGCAATACCGTCCGTTGCTCAGGCGCGACGATCAGTTCCCAGGTGATTTTGAGGCCGAGCGGTCGGGGCCGTGGCGGCGACGCAACACCTCGGATTGTGTCCTATCTCACGTGTGTTTCGGTCTGGGACTTGCGACCGCTTCGCGCGGAGCTCGCACGTCGTCGTCGAACGTTTCCCGTCCCACCCCGCCGCGCCTGGAGAGAAGCATGAGCCCTACCACCACCCGTCGAGTGTCGCTTCTCATCACGATCGTTACAGCCACGCTCGGACCGGCGGCGCGCCTCGCCACGGGGCAGACCGAGGGCTCGATCCGTGGAACGGTCGTCTCCACGGCCGACCAGCATCCGATCCCGGACGCGCGCGTGTCCGTGGCGGGCGCCAATCGGACGGCCGTGACGAATCAGAACGGTGAGTACGTGATCTCGGACGTTCCGGTCGGCACGTATCGCGTACAGGTGCGAATGATCGGTTTCGGCGAACGGACCGACACGGTCACGGTGACGGCCGGAGAGGTTGCAACTGCGCACTTCTCGCTCGAGCCGAGGGCGAGCGTTCTCGATGCCGTAACGGTCACCGCCCTTGGGATCGAGCGGACCCAGCGCGAGACGCCGTACGCCATGAGCCAAGTCAACGCGGCAGAGCTGACGAAGGCCAGCCCCCTCACCGTGCAATCCGCGTTGTACGGGGAGGTGCCCGGCCTCAAGATCCAGCAGAACGCCTCCGGGCCCACCGGGGGGACGAACATCACGATCCGGGGCATCAAGTCGATCCTTGGGAACAATCGTCCGTTGGTCGTGGTCGACGGCATCCCGATCCGGGACGACAGCTCAGGCTACAGCGACGTCGGGTGGGTGTACGACCGCGACCTGGGCACGGGTATCAACGACATCAATCCGAACGACATCGCGTCGGTGAACGTGCTGAAGGGCGCAAGCGCGTCGGCGCTGTACGGCTCCCAGGCGGCGAACGGCGTCATCCTGATCACCACCAAGCAGGGCGTGAAGAACACCGGCCTGGGGATGGATTTCAGCTCGTCGTCGCTGTTCGACAACGTCGCCTATGTGCCGGACTACCAGAACGAGTACGGCGGAGGCATCAACGGATTGATCCTCCGTTTTCGGCCCAACGACGGCGAGTTCATGATCGACCCGGTGACGGGTACCCCGTACGCCGCCTACGGGGGGGGTATCGGCGCCGCGCACAGCTGGGGTCCCCCGATGCGAGGACAGATGGTCATGTGGTGGGACGGGACGATGCGTCCGTTCACGCCGCAGCCCGACAATTACCGGGATCTCTATCAGAACGGGCGCACCCTCGAGAACAGCGTGTCGTTTTCCAATGCCACCGATCGCAGTCGCTATCGCCTCGCGTACACCAGGAACGAGTGGACCGGCACGTTCCCGGGGGCTCAACAGTCCCGCAACACCGTGAGTCTCACCGGCGACCTGCACCTGTCGGACAGGCTGCGGGCGAATCTCACGTTCAACTACTACGACAAGGCACTCACGAATCCGCCGCCCAAGGTGTACGTCGCGTTCTCCTTCCCCCGATCGCTCAAGACGGACTTGCTGCGGCAGGACTACAAGACCGCCGCCGGGTACATGACGACGTCTCGTGACTACCCTCGCCTCCACACCACGGAAGAGCAGCTGATGCGGGAGGTGTTGTGGGAAGGGCTTCAAAACCGCTACGAGGTGGGACAAGACCGGCTGGTAGGGTCGCTCAGATTGAACTACGCGTTCGCCGACTGGCTGACGCTCCGGTTGCAGGGGGGGACCGACTACGCGGACAACACGATCGAGTACGACCAGCGGACGTCGCAG
>DATHGL010000222.1:0-4956 GCA_035317625.1 Gemmatimonadales bacterium
CCGCCGGCGAGAAGCCCTGGTGGATGGTGAAGACGTTACAGACATCGGGATTGCCAGGATCCTTCCGGGTGACGCGTGCGGGATCGGTGGCCGCAGGCTTGAGCTTTTCCCAGACGGTCTCCGGCGGGTCGAACAGGCCGATCGTGTTCCCGAGGCTCTTCGACATCTTGGCCTGGCCGTCGAGCCCCAGCACGCGCTTCGCAGTGGAGAGCAGCGCCTGCGGCTCCGGAAAGGCGAACCCGTTCGCGAAGCGCGTATTCCAGCGGCGCGCGATCTCGCGCATCAGCTCGAGGTGCTGGAGCTGGTCTTCGCCCACGGGGACGAGCGAGGCCTCGTACAAGAGCACGTCGGCTGCCTGGAGCACGGGGTAGTTCAGGAGCCCCGCCGGCACGCTCGCCTGGCGCTGCGACTTGTCCTTGAACTGAGTCTGCCGCTCGAGCTCGCCCAGCGGAGTAACGGTGTTGAGGAGCCAGTTCAGCTCGGTGTGCTCCGCGACGTGCGACTGGACGAACACGATCGCCCGAGCCGGATCGATCCCGGACGCGAACAGTCCGATCGCCATGTCGATCGTGCGCTGGGACAGCGTGGCGGCGTCGTACGCCTGCGTGACGGCGTGCAGGTCCACCACGCAAAACAGGCAGTCGTGCTGGTGTTGCAGCTTGACCCAGTTCTGGACCGCGCCGAGGTAGTTGCCGATGTGCAGCTCGCCGGACGGCTGGATGCCGGAGAAGACGCGTGCCATGGGGTCACAACCTACGACGGTGGAGGTCAGCGCCGCAAGGTGCGAGAACTCAAAGACTTAGTCGATGTCGCCCGCCGCGCCGCCGGGCTCGCCGCCCACGAGCTCCGCGGGCTCACGCCCGCACCGGCGACGGCCTGGGTCGAAAAAGGACGCCATGACTTCGTCACCGACGCGGATCGGCGCGCGGAGGCGTTGATCAGCGACACGCTCACGCGCCACGTGCCAGGGTCCACGGTGGTCGGCGAAGAGCTCTCCCCGCACGCGGCGCGCTCGGGCGGGGTGGTGTGGATCGTGGACCCGCTCGACGGCACCACGAACTTCCTGCACGGCTACCCGCAGTATGCCGTGTCGATCGGCGCGCTGGTGGCAGGGGCGCTGTGCGTCGGGGTGATCCACGACATCGCGAGAGATCTCGTCTACTGGGGCGCGACTGGACTCGGAGCCTGGCAAGGCGAGCGGCGGCTCGGCGTCTCGGGGCGAACGGAGCCGCGGCACGCGCTCGTCGGCACCGGGTTCCCCTTCAAGGATCTCCCGCTGCTGCGCCGCTACCTCGACCAGTTCGCCGCCGTGATGGGGGCCACGAGCGGCATCCGGCGCGCCGGCGCGGCCGCGCTCGATCTCGCGGACGTGGCGGCCGGGCGCCTCGATTGCTTCTGGGAGCTGACGCTGGCCCCGTGGGACGTGGCCGCCGGCGTGGTACTCGTCCGGGAAGCGGGCGGCGTGGTGACGACGGTCGACGGCTCACCCGAGGTGCTGGAGCACGGCTCGGTGGTCGCAGGCAATCCGGCGCTGCACAAATGGCTCCTGGAGCTACTGAGGAGCGCGTGATGCCATCTCCCCTGGTCGAATGCGTCCCAAATTTCTCCGAGGGCCGCGACCCCGCGACGATCGAGGCCCTGCGCACGGCGCTCATGAGCGTCCCCGGCGTGCGGCTGCTCGACGTCCAGGCCGACGCCGCGCACCACCGTTCCGTGTTCACGTTTGTGGCGCCGCCCGATGCGGCCGCCGCCGCCGCCCTCCGCGCGATGCGCGTGGCCGTGGAGCGCATCGATCTCACGAAGCACACGGGGGAGCACCCTCGGATGGGCGCGACCGATGTCGTCCCGTTCGTGCCGGTGCGCGACGTGACGATGGACGCGTGCGTCGCGCTCGCCCGGCGGCTCGCCGAGCGCGCGGCGGCCGAGCTGCAGATCCCCATCTATCTCTACGCCAAGGCGGCCGTGCGGCCCGAGCGGGAGCGGCTGCCCGACATCCGGAAGGGCGAGTTCGAGGGGCTGCGCGACCGCATCGGCACGGATCCCGCCGCCGAGCCGGACTTCGGGCCGAGGCGCATCCATCCGACCGCTGGGGCCACCGCGATCGGCGCGCGACCCTTTCTGGTCGCGTTCAACATCTACCTCGATACGACCGACGTGGCGACGGCCAAGGAGATTGCGAAGCAGATCCGCACCTCGAGCGGCGGGCTCCCCGCGGTGCAGGCCTCGGGGTTCGCGGTGGGTGGGCGGGCGCAGGTTTCGATGAACCTGCTCGATCTCGACGTCACGTCGCCGGCCACCGTGTATGCCGCGGTCGCAGCGGAAGCGCGGGCGCGCGGGGTGGCCATTCTCCGGAGCGAGGTCGTGGGTCTGATCCCGGAGCGGGCGCTCATCGGTGCCGGAGCGGCGTCCTTGAAGCTACCCGATCCCGAGGCGCATCTGCTCGAGGCGAAGATCCGCGCCGTCGAAGGGCCGACGCTGGACGGCTGGATCGAGGAGCTGGCGGGCGGCGCGCCGGTGCCGGGGGGCGGCAGCGCCGCGGCGCTCGCCGGAGCCCTCGCCGCCGCGCTGGTCGCGATGGTGGCGCGGCTCACGATCGGGCGGCAGGCCTATGCCGGCGCCGCGGGGCGCGTCGCGGAGATCTTGGCCGAAGCGGACGCCTTGCGCGCCCAGCTGCGCCGTCTGGTGGACGACGATGCCGCCGCGTACGCCAAGGTGAGCGCGGCCTACCGGCTCCCCAAAGACGATCCGCTCCGAAAACGGGCGGCGGACGAGGCGCTCGTCGGGGCGGCCCAGACGCCGCTCGCCATGGCGCGTGGGGCCGTGCGGCTGCTCGCCCTCGCGCGGGAAATCGGGACGATCGGCAACCGGAACGCGCGCTCCGATGCCAACGTGGGCGAGGCACTCGCGCGGGCGGCGCTCGCCGGCGCCGTGGAGAACGTCCGGGTCAATGTCCGCTCGCTGTCGGAGCCGGGGCTGGGGCGATCGCTGCTGGAGGAGGCGGAGCGGCTGGCGAAGGACGCCGAGGGGTCAGGTGCTGGGTGCTAGGGCGACGCCTCTAGCACCTATCACCTAGCACCTGTCTAATCGGCCGTCGTGAGCACCCGCGGCGGCCCGCCGCTCTCGAGGACGGCCACGGTATGCTCGAAGTGGGCCGACAGCGATCCGTCCTCCGTCACCACCGTCCATTTGTCGTCCAGCGTGCGGATCTCCGCGCCCCCGGCGTTCACCATCGGCTCGATCGCGATCGTCATGCCGGGCACCAGCCGGGGCCCGCGCCGCGGTTTGCCGTAGTTGGGTACCTGCGGGTCCTCGTGGAACGCCGACCCGATGCCATGCCCGACGAGCTCCCGCACCACCGAATAGCCCGCCCCCTCCGCCACCCCCTGCACCGCGTGGCCGATGTCGCCCACGTGGTTCCCGGCGCGCGCCTCGGCTACTCCGGCCACCAGTGCTTCCCGGGTGACGACGAGCAGCCGCTCCGCTGCGGCGCTCACGGTCCCGACCGGGAAGGTCGCCGCCGAGTCCGCATGCAGACCGTCGAGCCAGACCCCGACGTCCACGCTCAGCAGGTCCCCTGCCTTCAAGACACGGCGCGGCGACGGGATACCGTGCACGACCTCCTGGTTGATCGAGGTGCAGAGCGTGGCGGGAAAGTCGTACAACCCCTTGAACGAGGGGCGAGCCCCGGGATGCGAGCGGATGAAGTCCTCGGCGACGCGGTCCAGCTCCTCGGTCGAGACGCCAGGGCGCACGTGGCGCGCGACCAGCGCGAGCGTCCCGGCGACGATCCGGCCCGCGGCGGCCATGGTCTCGATCTCGCGCGGCGACTTGATGGTGATCATCGTCCGATGATGCGCTTGATCTCCGTCGCGATGTCCTCCACGGGCCCGGCCCCGGGTACGCGGTGCACGATGCCGCGCTCGGCGTAGTGGGCGATGAGGGGAGCGGTGTCGCGCTGGTAGACCTGGAGGCGGGTCGCGATGGCCGCCGGGGTGTCGTCGGAGCGTCCCTGCTGCGCCGCCCGGCCCATCATACGGCGCACCAGCTCTTCCTCGGGGACGTCGAACAGCAGGATGTGATTCAACCGCTGCCCGCGTTCGGCCAGGGTGCGATCGACGAGCTCGGCTTGGAGGGCGGTCCGGGGAAAGCCGTCGAAGACGGCGCCCTCCTGCGCCTCGGGCTTCGCGAGCTCTTCCTTGATCATCGAGAGGATGACGTTGTCGGGAACGAGCTTGCCCTGGTCCATCAGCTTCTTGGCTTCGAGGCCGAGTGGGGTGCCCGCCGCGACCGCGGCGCGGAGCAGGTCGCCCGTCGTGATCTTCGGCAGGCCCAGCCGCTTAGCGAGAATCGTTCCCTGCGTGCCCTTCCCCGAGCCCGGTGCGCCTAAGAGGAGAACGAACACCGCACGCCTACAGGTACCGCTGCTGGCGGCCGCGGAACTTGACGCGCCCTTCCTTCATGAACCCGTCGTAGTGCCGGAGCAGCAGGTGCTGCTGCACCTGCTGGACGGTGTCGAGCGCCACGCCCACGACGATGAGCAGGGCGGTCCCACCGAAGCCGAACGGCATGTTGAGGATGTTCGACACGACGATCGGCAGCATCGCGACGATGGTCAGGAAGATGGCGCCGGGGAACGTGATGCGGGACAGCACGTCGTCGATGTAGTCCGCCGTGGCGGCCCCGGGCTTCACGCCCGGAATGAAGCCGCCCTGCTTCTTCAGGTTCTCCGCCAGGTCCACCGGGTTGAAGATGATCGACGTGTAGAAGTACGCGAAGAAGATGATCAGCAGCGCGCTCGTGATCAGGTACACCGGCGACGTGACGCTGAAGTACTCGGCGAGGTGCTTCAACGTCTGATTGCCGCTGAAGGCCGCGATCGTTCCCGGCACGATGATGAGCGACTGGGCGAAAATGATGGGCATCACGTTCGCCGTGTTGAGCCGCAGCGGAATGAAC
>DATHGL010000223.1:0-3326 GCA_035317625.1 Gemmatimonadales bacterium
GGCTCAGCTGCGTGCGCTCCGATACCGCTATGCCGACGAGTACCCGCCCGTCCAGCGGCTGAGCGGCGAGATCGCGACGCTCGAGCGGCAAACGATCCCGACGCTGGCGCGGGCGCTGATGAGCCAACTCGCCGCCCGCGACGCCGAGTTGTCGCGGCGTCTCGATGCCGACTCGCGGAACCTGCGGGCGATCCCACCGCGGGCCATCGACGAGGCGCGGCTGCGCCGAGGGGTGAGTCTCGCCGAGAACTTGTATACCACATTGCAGCAGCGCTATGACGAGGCGCGGCTGGCGGAGGCGAGCACGATTCCCGACGTCCGAATTCTGGATTCGGCGGTGGTGCCGCAGCGGCCGGTGAAGGACACGGCGCTCAGGTTCATCGCGCTCGGGTTCGTCGCAAGCCTGGGGTGCGCCGCGGTGGGAGCGGTCCTGCTCGATCGGGTGGATCCACGCGTGCGATACCCGACGCAAGTCTCACGAGAATTGGGGTTGGCGATCCTGGGTGCCGTGCCGCACATGCGCACCGCGTCGCGCTCCGGTCGTCAGGGCCGCGCCAGCGACGACGTCAACCAGGTCGTCGAGGCCCTCCGGGGTGTGTGCCTCAACCTCGTCTACGCGCACGGCGGGCGGGCCCCGCTCCTCGTCACGCTCACGAGCCCCGGGGCCGGTGACGGGAAGTCGTTCCTGGCGGCAAATCTGGCGCACACGTTCGCCGACGGCGGGCATCGCGTCCTTCTGGTGGACGGGGACATCCGCCGCGGCGTGCTGCACCGCCGGCTCAGCGCCCGCCGCCGCCCAGGCCTCAGCGATTACCTCCGCGGAGAAGCCCCGTTCGACGCCATCGTGCAGGCGACGCCGTATCCATCGCTCTCGCTGATCGGGTGTGGCACGCGCGCCTACAACGCCCCCGAGCTTCTGGGGTCGCCCGCCATGTCCGAGCTCGTGAACGGCATGCGCTCGGGGTACGAGGTGATCTTGATCGACAGCCCGCCACTCACGGCGGGAGTGGATCCGCTGATCCTCAGCACCCTCACCGGGACCCTCGCCCTCGTGCTGCGCACGGGGTACAGCCACCGCGATGTCGCGGCGGCCAAGCTCGAGGTGTTGCAGCGGTTGCCCGTCCGGCTCCTGGGGGCGATCCTGAACGACGTGCCGGCCGGCGGGGCGTACCGCTACTACTCCTATTATCTGCCGGGCTACGAAGCGATGGACGAGGACAGCGGGGGCCGGCGGGTGCCGGTCTAGGGCGTGGCGGCGGAGGTCGGGTTGATTCCGTCGTCGAAGCGCCGCAGCCATTCGCCGGAGTCCGCCTTGCCAGTGCGGACCGCGGCGGCCGCGCGCACCAAGAGATCAACCGGCTCAATCGGCGCGTAGCCGACGTTGGCCACGGCCTCGTAACCGCAGCGGACGCGAACGGGCGCAGCGGCGGCGCGTCCCTCGGCGGAGGCGGAGGCGACCGTCGTCGCGGACACGGAGCTGGCGAGCCGCTCGGCGAGCCGCCGCGCCCCTCCCGCATCCGTGCCGGGGGCGAGTACCGCGAACTCGGTCGCGCTGAGGCGGCCGATCACGTCCGACAACCGAGCCGCCGACTTGATCGCCTGCACATACCGTCCGAGGCTCGTCCCGCCCGAGTGCTGGCCGGTGCCGGGCTCGGGTGGCTGGACGTCGAGTGCCAGCACGACACAGGCCAGTGGACCGTGTTCCCGGAACGCCTGCGATCCCAGCTCGCGCGCGCGCCGCGCGAGCCCCTGCCGGTTGTAGAGCCCGGTCACGGCGTCTAGCAGCCCTTCGGTCCTGGCCCGGTCCGCGTCGAGCTTGGCATGCACGTACGCACTGATCTTCAGGAGGATCTCATCCGCGTCGTGCGGCGGCGCGATGCACTCCCACGCGCCGGCGCGCAGCGCGGCCAACCGCTGTGTGCGTGTCGCCGCATCGCGGATCATCAGGAGGATCGGCGTGCTGGTCGACACTCGGGGATCGGCACGGAGCGTCCGGCACAGCTCGACTCCCGGCATGTCCGGCAGGTCCGCGTCCACGAGGATCACGTCCGGCTCTGTGGTGCGCGCGCGCTCGAGCGTATGCTGCCCGGAGCGCTCCTGCAGGACGGCGTACCCGCCGCCTTCCAGCAGGCTCCGGAGCCAGCGCGTCGCTTCCTGGCCGTCGCCGGCCAGCAACACGAGTGGCAATCCACCTTGTGGCGATCGTTCTGTCATATGCCCATTCACTCCCGCGTGTGCTCGAAGTCCGCCAACGCGGTCCACCGACTGCAAACCCGGGGCCGTCGAGGGGACAGCCCCTGCCAGCCACGCTTCGCCTTGCAACTACGCCGTTGTGCGCGGCTGCGGCGCGGCGGGCTGCCGCGCCCGCGCAACGCAGCGCGCTGCCTGGACTCGACACTCCGTCCCACGATACCCACGGCTAACCTCTTGTCGCGCTGATCGGTAACGCGGGGCGCACGCGCGGCGGGCGTCGCCCGGGCCTCAAACTTGAAGTGCAGGGCCATGACCTGAGACTGGCGAGTATGCTTTGTAAAGACTGTATGCGACACATCGGCGAGAGGACTCAGCGGCGGCGACCCGGCCGCCGCCGGCCGGTGGGGACGTGCGAGCGGTGCGGGGCGCCGATCCTCACGCTGCTGGACGTCCCGCTCGGCGCAGGCGACGGCACGCTGGCCCAGCTCGCGCGCTTCGGTCTTGCGATCACTGGCGACCCGTTGCTTGAACTCAAGCGTGAGGGACTTTGAGCGATGTGCGGAATCGTGGGATACGTCGGCGGTCGAGACGCAGTGGCGGTCCTCGTGGAGGGCCTGAGCCGGCTCGAATACCGCGGGTACGACTCCGCCGGGGTCGCGATACTCAACGGCCACGGCGTGGAAACCCGCAAGCTCGCGGGACGCATCGCCGGCTTGCGCGACCTGCTCGCGCGGACGCCCATACACGGGCAGTGCGGCATCGGTCACACGCGCTGGGCGACCCACGGCGCGCCGAGCGAGCGCAATGCGCACCCCCACACCGACTGCACCGGGAGGCTCGCGCTCGTTCATAACGGCATCATCGAGAACGCGGACGTCCTCCGGAAGCGGCTGGAGCAGGACGGCCATCGCTTTGTGACGGATACCGACACCGAGACGCTGGTGCATCTCGTGGAAGAGTCGCCCGGCGCGACGCTCGAGGAGCGAGTCATCGCGGCGTTGAACCATGTGGAGGGGACCTATGGGATCGCCGTGATCGCCGAAGGAGAACCCCGGAAGATCGTGGTCGCCCGGCGTGGCTCCCCCGTGCTGCTCGGGGTCGGGGACGGGGAGTTCCTGGTGGCCTCGGACGCG
>DATHGL010000224.1:0-6317 GCA_035317625.1 Gemmatimonadales bacterium
GGACGTGACGGGGACGGTGGAGCTGCCGGCGGGGGTGGAGATGGTGATGCCGGGGGACAACACGAAGATGACGATCGAGCTGATCACGCCGATCGCGATGGAGGAGCAGCTGCGGTTCGCGATCCGCGAAGGCGGGCGCACGGTGGGCGCGGGCGTGGTCACGAAGATCTTGAAGTAAGGCGGAAGCGATGCCGCGGGAAAACATCATTATGGAATGCACCGTGTGCAAAGGCCGGAACTACTTCACGACGAAGAACCGGCGGAAGCACCCGGAACGGGCGGAGTGGAAGAAGTATTGCCCGCGGTGCAACAAGCACCAGCCGCACAAGGAATCGAAGTAGTGACGACGGACGCGCTCGCGAGTCCAAAGCGCAGCTGGCCGGCCCGGGTGGTGGAGTTCCTGCGCGACGTGCGTGGGGAGGTCCGCAAGGTCACCTGGCCGACCTGGGACGAGCTCAAGAAGGCGACGGGAGTCATCATCGTCTTCGTGGTGGCCCTGGGAGTGCTCATCGGGCTGATGGACTCGTTTCTGCAACTCGTGTTCGTGACCGCCGTCGCGAAGCTGTTTTGATGTCGGAGCATCGCTGGTACGCTATTCAGACGACGGCGGGGCACGAGAACAAGGTGCGCTCGCTGATCGAGCGGCGCATCACGGACGATCCGCGGCCCGACGACGAGAAGCCGATCCGGCAGGCCCTGGTCCCCACACAGGACGTGGTGGAGATCAAGAACGGCAAGAAAGTGACGGCGGAGCGCAAGATCTACCCGGGCTACGTGCTCGTGGACATGGTCTTGAACCAGGAGACGATTCACGTCATCAACAGCATCCAGGGCGTGATCAAATTCGTGGGCACGGGGCGGCTGCCGATGCCGCTCCGCCCGGACGAGGTGAACCGCCTGCTCGGCGTCGAGGAAGCGGTGAAGGAAGAGGAGCCGCAGGAGACGATTCCGTTCCTCCCCGGCCAGGTCGTGGAGATCACCGAGGGTCCGTTCTCGGACTTCTCGGGAACGGTGGAAGAGGTGATCCGCGACAAAGGCAAGGTCCGGGTGGCGGTGTCGCTGTTCGGCCGGCCCACGTCGGTGGAGCTCGACTACTTGCAATTGAAGGCGCACTGAACCGATGGCCAAGGCGATTTCCGCAGTCGTGAAGCTCCAGGTCCCGGCCGGGCAGGCGACGCCCGCCCCGCCGGTGGGCACGGCGCTCGGACCCCATGGCGTGAACATCATGGAGTTCGTCAAGCAGTTCAACGCCAAGACCGCCCAGGCGCAGGGGATGATCACGCCGGTCGAGGTGACGATCTTCAAGGATCGTACCTTCACGTTCATCACCAAGACGCCGCCCGCGGCCGTGCTCCTCAAGAAGGAAGCCGGCATCGAGAAGGGATCGCCCACGTCCAACCGGCAGAAGGTGGGGAAGGTGACGCGGGCGCAGGTCCAGAAGATCGCCGAGATCAAGATGCCCGATCTCAACGCCAACGATCTCGACGCGGCCATGAAGATGGTGGCGGGCACGGCCCGCTCCATGGGCCTCGAGGTGGTGGACTGATGCGCGCGCCCGGCAAGCGCTACCGGACCGCCGTCGCGACCCTCGAGCCGCGCAAGCTGTACGGCGCGCGGGACGCGGTGGAAAAGGTGAAGGCGGCGGCGTTCGCCAAGTTCGACGAGTCCGTCGACATCGCGGTGCGGCTGGGCGTCGATCCCAAGCACGCGGACCAGATCGTGCGCGGCACGGTGAGCCTGCCGAACGGTACCGGGAAGAAGGTCCGGGTGCTCGTCATCGCGCAGGGCGACAAGGCCAAGGAGGCCGAGGCCGCGGGCGCGGATCTGGTGGGCCTCGAGTACATCCAGAAGATCAAGGACGGCTGGCTCGATACCGACGTCATCGTGGCGACCCCGGACGTGATGGGGCAGCTCGGTCCCCTGGGCAAGGTGCTGGGTCCCCGGGGCCTGATGCCCAATCCCAAGGCCGGGACCGTGACCATGGACGTGGCTCGGGCGGTCAAGGAGTTGAAGGGGGGCAAGATCGAGTTCCGGGTGGACAAGAGCGGCATCGTGCACGCAGGCATAGGCAAGAAGTCGTTCACCCTCGAGCAGCTGGAGCAGAACCTCCAGACCTTCATGGAGGCGATCGTCCGGGCGAAGCCCCCGGCCGCCAAGGGGCACTACATCCGGTCGGTGACGGT
Source organism: Gemmatimonadales bacterium (assembly GCA_035317625.1). Taxonomy (GTDB): domain Bacteria; phylum Gemmatimonadota; class Gemmatimonadetes; order Gemmatimonadales; family GWC2-71-9; genus AG41. The sequence continues at coordinate 2,184 of DATHGL010000224.1, forward strand.
ATCGAGCACGATGGGGCCCGGCGTGCCGCTGGACCCGGCGGTGTTCGCGTGATCAGGACCAAGGCGCAGAAACAGGAGATGGTGACGGCGCTGGCCGGCCGGCTGCGTCGCTCGACCACGCTGTACATCACCGACTTCACGGGGCTCGACGTCGCCAAGATCACGCAGCTGCGCCGCCGCCTGCGGCAGGCGGGCACCGACTTCGTCGTGGTGAAGAACACGCTCGCGCTCCGCGCCCTGGGGGACGCTCAGGTGCAGGGGCTCGAGCAGCATTTTGCGGGACCGACGGGCCTGGTGCTCGTCGAAACGGACCCCGTCGCGGCGGCCAAGGTCCTGGCCGACTTCGTGCGGGAGTTCGAGAAACCCGCCATCCGGGCGGGCTTGGTGGACGGCAAGGCGGTGACGCCCGCGCAGGTGAAACGGCTCGCCAGCCTGCCGTCGCGCCAGGAGCTGCTGGCACAGCTGGGCGGGGTGTTCCAGGCGCCCTTGGCCGGCTTCGTCGGTGCGGTGAACGGCTTGCTGATGAACATGGTGGGTGCTCTGGAGGCGCTTCGGGCGAAGCGCGCCGAGGGCGCCGCGTCTTAATTCGTGCGGGGGAGACGGCAATGGCGACGCAGACGAGTTTGAGCAAGGACGAGATTCTCGAGGCCATCGGGACCATGTCGGTGTTTGAATTGGCGGAGCTGATCGAGGCGTTCAAGGAGAAATTCGGCGTCACGATCACGGCTCCGGCCGCGGCAGCGCCCGCGGCGGGTGGGGCGGGGGCGGCGGGCGCCGCGGCGCCCGCGCCGGAGGAGAAGACCGAGTTCACGGTCATCCTCAAGGCGGGGGGCGAGAAGAAGATCCAGGTCATCAAGGAGATCCGGGCGATCACCAGCCTGGGCCTGAAGGAGGCCAAGGACCTGGTGGAGGGCGCGCCCGGCACCGTAAAGGAAGGCGTGTCCAAGCAGGAAGCCGAAGAGATCAAAAAGAAGCTCGAAGCGCAGGGCGCGGTGGTCGAACTGAAGTAGACGCCGGGGCTGACGCGGCGGGCCATAGGGGCCCGCCGGCGCGACTCGGGTCTTCTTTGGTCGACGACATGCGCGGATTTGCACACACCTGCTCGCTGGTACGAGCCCCTCGGTCTACCCCCAACCGGCGTTCCGGTCGGGGGCTAGGGGCTTTTCGCGTTCGCCTGGGGTGCTGAACATGACGAAGACGCTGCCGGTGCTGTCGTTCGCGAAGCTCGCACAGGGGATGCCGATGCCGCATCTCCTGGACATCCAGACGCGTGCGTTCGCGTCGCTGTTGCAGCCGGACGGGAAGGGCGCCGAGCGCACTGACGTCGGGCTGGAACGGGTGTTCAAGGACGTGTTTCCGATCCAGGACGTGAACGGGAACTACTCGCTCGAGTTCGTGAAGTACGGGCTCGGGGAGGCCAAGTACACCGTCGAGGAGTGCATCGAGCGGGACATGACGTACTCGGTGCCGCTCAAGGCGACGCTGCAGCTCGTCGTGATGGAAGAGGTGGGCGAGGTCACCAAGACCAAGCGGCCCAAGAACATCATCGAGAAGGAAGTCTACCTCGGTGAGCTGCCGATCCTCACGCCGCTGGGCACGTTCGTGATCAACGGGGCCGAGCGCGTGATCGTGTCGCAGCTGCATCGCTCACCGGGCGTGGTGTTCGAGGAGAGCATCCACCCCAACGGCCAGCGGCTGTTCTCCGCGCGGATCATCCCGTTCCGGGGCTCGTGGGTCGAGTTCACGATCGACATCCACGACGTGATCTACGTCCACATCGACAAGAAGAAGAAGTTCCCGGCGACGGCCCTGCTCCGGGCCTTCGGGTACGGGACGAACGCCGACGTCCTGACGCTGTTCTACGCGACGAAGGACATCGACATCACCGGCAAGCTCGAGGGCCGCGCGCAGAAGCGCGAGGTCCTGGGCACGCTGCTGGCGTCCGACGTGCCCGATCCCGAGAACAAGAAGGGCGACCCACTCGGTAGGGTCGGCGACGAGCTCACGCTCGAGAAGTTCAACACGTTCCGTCGCGCCGGCATCGGCAAGGTGAAGGTGTTCGCGGGCTACACGTCGCTCGACCTGCGCGACGACGCGCAGCCGACCACGACCCGCGAGCGCCAGGGAGCCTACATCCTGGCCTGCGACGTCGCCGACCCGGAGACCGGCGAGGTGGTGACGGAAGGCGGGCGCGAGCTGTCGGACACGCTCAAGAAAAAGCTCCTCAAGGCCGGCGTGACCAAGGTGGACGTGCTCCTCCCGGCGGGGCGGAGCGAGTCGCCGCTCATCAAGAACACCCTGCTCAAGGACCCGACGCACACGGAGGCCGAGGCGCTGGAGCAGATCTACGCCCTGCTGCGGCCGGGCGAGGCCCCGAACCTCGAGACGGCGCGCCAGGCGCTCGAGCGGCTGTTCTTCCACCCCAAGCGCTACGACCTGGGGCGGGTGGGCCGCTACAAAATCAACCAGCGGCTCAAGGTGGGTGTGGCGAAGGACCACACGGTCCTCACCGAGGACGACTTCATCGCCATCATCCGTTACCTGATCGAGCTGCGCGAGGGGCGCGGCTACACCGACGACATCGACCACCTCGGCAACCGCCGGGTGCGCTCGGTGGGCGAGCTGATCGCCAACCAGTTTTCGGTGGGGCTGTCGCGCATGGCCCGGCTGATCAAGGAGCGGATGAGCATCAACAACGACCCGGAGCGGATCACCCTGGACGACCTGGTGAACGCCCGCACGGTGAGCGCGGTGATTCAGGCGTTCTTCGGCAGCTCGCAGCTGTCGCAGTTCATGGATCAGACCAATCCCCTCGCGGAGCTGACGCACAAGCGACGCCTCTCGGCCCTGGGGCCGGGCGGGCTCACGCGGGAGCGCGCCGGCTTCGAGGTGCGCGACGTCCACTACAGCCAGTACGGCCGGATGTGCCCGATCGAGACGCCGGAAGGCCCGAACATCGGCCTCATCACCAGCCTCTCCTGCTACGCGCGCGTCAACGACCTCGGCTTCATCGAGACGCCGTACCGCGCGGTGAAGAACGGCAAGGTGACGGACGAGATCCGCTGGCTGTCGGCCTCCGAGGAGGAGGAGTACGCGGTGGCGCAGGCGAACGCCCGTCTCACGGAGGACGGCCACTTCGCGGACGAGCTGGTGCTGTGCCGCAAGCGCGACGACTACCCGCTGCTCGCGCCCGCGCGGATCGACTTCATGGACGTGGCGCCCGAGCAGCTCGTGTCGATCGCCGCGGCCCTGATCCCGTTCCTCGAGCACGACGACGCGAACCGCGCGCTCATGGGCTCGAACATGCAGCGCCAGTCGGTGCCGCTGCTCTTCCCCCAGGCGCCGCTGGTGGGCACCGGGCTGGAGGAGACGGTGGCGCGCGATTCGGGCGCCGTGGTCATCGCCCGGCGGGCCGGCGTGGTCACCCGCGTCACCGCCGACGAGATCATCATCGACGCCGGCGAAGAGGAGGCGAAGGCGGGCGACCATCCCCTGGCTCGCCTCAAGCAGCACGACCGCTACCGCCTGAAGAAGTTCTGGCGCACCAACCAGGACACGGCCATCAACCAGCGGCCCCTGGTGCACGTCGCCCAGAAGGTCAAGGCGGGCCAGATCGTGGCCGACGGCGCGGGCACCGAGCGCGGCGAGCTGGCGCTGGGCGCCAACGTCCTGGTGGCGTTCATGCCGTGGTACGGGCACAACTTCGAGGACGCGATCGTCTTGTCCGAGCGTCTGGTGAAGGACGACGTGTACTCGTCGATCCATATCCAGGAGCTCGAGCTGCACGTGCGCGACACCAAGCGCGGCCGTGAGGAGATCACGCGCGAGATCCCGAACGTGGCCGAGGAGTCGCTCGTCGATCTGGACGAGCGAGGCATCGTCCGCATCGGGGCCCACGTGAAGGCGGGCGACATCCTGGTCGGCAAGATCACGCCCAAGGGCGAAACCGAGCTCAGCCCCGAAGAGAAGCTGTTGACGGCCATCTTCGGCGAGAAGGCGAAGGACGTGAAGGACTCCTCGCTCAAGGTGCCGCCGGGGATGGAAGGCGTGGTCATCGACGTCAAGATCTTCTCGCGCATCGAGGACCAGGTGGTGGAAAAGGACCGCGGCGAGCGCATCGGCGAGGTGCGGCGG
>DATHGL010000225.1:0-4315 GCA_035317625.1 Gemmatimonadales bacterium
GCCGGGCTCGCGCAGCTGTCGCGTGAGCTCGTGACTATCCGGCGTGACGTACCGCTGCCCCTCGACCTCGAGGGGTTGCGGGTCCGCCGCCCCGACGTCGCCCGGCTCGCCGACCTCTTCACCGAGCTCGAGTTCCGGTCGCTGATCCCGAAACTCGCAGGTGTCGAGGTCGCGGCCGTGGAGCCGCCCGCGCTGGCAGCGCTGCGGGCACCCGCCGTCGCCGCGCCCGCCGCCCCCGCCGCGACCGTGCCGTCCCCCGTGGCGTCGGCGGGGCCCACGGTGGTCGACGATCCGGCGATGCTCGCGGCCGTCGTGGCGGAGTGCCGCCGGGCGCCGCTCGTCGCGTTGGACACGGAGACCACGGCGCTCGACCCGATGCGTGCCGAGCTCGTCGGGATGTCGCTCGCAGTCGCGCCCGGGCGATCGTGGTACCTGCCGTTCGCGCACGAGCCGCCTGACGGCGAGCTCGCGGGCGGGACGGCGCCCCGCAACCTTCCGCCGGTCGGGAGCGACGCGCTGGCGCCGCTCGTGGAGCTGCTCGCGGATGCGCGCGTCCCGAAGGCCGGACACAACATCAAGTACGACTGGCTGGTGTTGCGCCGGGCCGGGGCGGAGCTCGCCGGTATCACGTACGACTCGATGCTCGCGAGCTTCGTGCTCGATCCCGGGCGGCGCTCGCACGCCATCGACGAGCTCGCGCGCGAGCGGCTTTCGATCACACTGCAGACGTACGCGCAGCTCGTGGGGCGCGGCAAGGCAGAGCGCTCGTTCGCCACCGTTCCCCTCGCCGATGCGGCGCGCTACTGCGCCGCGGACAGCGAAACCGTCCTCCGGCTGCACGACGCGTTCCGGCCGGAGCTCGAGGACCACCAGGTCCTGCGTCTGCTCGAGACGATCGAGGTACCCCTCATTCCGGTGCTCGTGGATATGGAATGGCGCGGCGTGTGCCTCGACCTGGAACGGCTGCGCGAGATCTCGCGGACGTTCGCCCGGGAGCTGACCGCGCTGGAGCACGCGATCCACCAGGCCGCCGGGACCGACTTCAACATCAACTCCACGCCGCAGCTCCGCCATGTGCTGTTCGAGAAGCACCAGCTCCCCATCATCAAGAAGACGAAGACCGGAGCCTCGACCGACTACGAAGTGCTGGAGCAGCTCGCCGCCATGGGGCACGAAGTGCCGCGGTTGCTGATCGAGTATCGCGAGTTGTCGAAGCTCAAGTCCACCTATGTGGACGCGCTGCCGGGGTTCATCAACTCGGCCACGGGTCGCATCCACTCCAGCTTCAACCAAACGGGGGCCGCCACGGGACGCCTGTCGTCCTCCGACCCCAACCTGCAGAACATCCCGGTCCGCACGGCGCGCGGCGAAGCCATCCGGCGCGCGTTCGTCGCGCCGCCGGGTGCGGTCCTGCTCACCGCCGACTATTCCCAGATCGAGCTGCGCCTGCTCGCCCACCTGTCGGGGGACCGGGCGTTCGTGGAAGCCTTCGAGCAGGGTGGGGACATTCACCGCCAGACGGCGGCGATCATCTTTGGAGTGCCGCAGGACCAGGTGACCTCAGACATGCGGGCGCGCGCCAAAACCATCAACTTCGGCACGATCTACGGGCAGGGGCCGTTCGCGTTGTCCCGCCAGCTCGGCATCACGCAGGATGAAGCGAAGCAGTTCATCGAGCAGTACTTCACCCGCTTCGCTGGCGTACGGGCCTGGCTCGATCGCACCGTCGCGGAGGCCCGGGCGAAGGGGTATGTCGAGACACTGTTTGGAAGGCGGCGCTACATCCCTGAGCTCAAGGACCGGAGCTACAACATCCGCGCGTTCGGCGAGCGCACCGCGACCAACTCCCCACTCCAGGGCTCCGCGGCGGACCTGATCAAGATTGCGATGATCGGAATCGCGGGAGCCCTGAAGCAGCGCGGTTTGTCGTCCCGCATGATCTTGCAAGTTCATGACGAGCTTGTGCTTGAGGTACCTCATGGGGAGGTGGAGACCGCCACGGAGGTGGTAAAAAGCCATATGGAGCGCGCCGCCGACCTGCGCGTGCCGCTGGTCGTAAGTGTCGGCGCCGGAAAGAATTGGGTCGATGCGAAGGGGTAAGCATGGCTCTTGCACGAAGAGGGTGCGGTGCCCACTATAGGTGGCGCCGGGCCTAGGATCTACCGGCTTCGGCGCCCTTTGGCACCCGGAGGGTCGGCTGTGACGTCTCGACGCGGGTTCACCCTGATCGAGCTGCTCATCGTGGTGGTGATCATCGGACTCTTGGCGACCATCGCCATCCCGAAGTTCTCCAACACGAAGGAGAAGGCCTACGTCGCCGCGATGAAGTCCGATCTCCGGAACCTCGCGACGGCGGAGGAGGCCTTCTTCTACGACAGCGCGTACTACACGGCCAATCCGCTGCGGATGAACAACTTGCAGCCCTCGGCCGGTGTCGCCCTCAACATCAGCGCCGTGGCAGGGGGCTGGTCGGCCACGACCACGAGTCTGTACGCGCCGGGCCGAACGTGCGCGCTGTTTTCGGGCGCTGCGCCGCCGGTGCCGCCGGCGACGGCGGAGGGCCGCGTTACCTGCCAGTAGAGCCGCCCTACCGTGAGTTCGCACGCCGCCGTGAGGGGATGTGCTTCGCCCTCGACGGCGGCGTCTGGCTTCACCGGCACAGGATGCGGGGCGAGCCGATGGTGCATCTCGTGAGCGCGGACCGGGAGCGACTGCTCGCGCTCGGCCGCCGATTGGAGCTGCGCCCGGAGTGGCTGCAGTCCAAGCCGCTGAAAGACCCAAGGACGGGAATCAGAGTACCGGCATGGCATTGGGATCTGTGGGGCGCACGGCTGAAGCAGGTGGACGGTCTTGCTCCCTAGCTGCTGTTTCCTGCCTCCAGCCTGGGCGCCCGCACTCCCGGCCACCAATTCCATCTCCCCGCGATATGCATGATCGCCGGCACCAGCACCATACGGATCAGAGTCGCGTCCAGCAGCACCGCGGTCGCCAGGCCAAACCCGATCAGCTGCACCGCGAGCACGCGGGTGAAGGCGAACGTCCCGAACACGAGGATCATGATCAACGCCGCGCTCGTGATCGTGGAGGCAGTGGCGGAGAGGCCTTCCATGGTCGCGTGGTCGTTCCGGCCGGTCTTGTCGAACACTTCTTTCACGCGGGTGAGCAGGAAGACTTCGTAGTCCATCGAAAGGCCGAACACGATGGCGAAGACGAGCACGGGCACGACCGCCCAGATCGCCTGGGTCGGTCCCGCGAGCCCGAACAGGCGGCCGCCGTAGCCGTGCTGGAACACGAGCACGGTGAGCCCGAACGCGCCGCCCACGGAGAGGAGGTTCAAGAGCACGGCCTTGATGGGGACGAGCAGCGAGCGGAAGGCGATGAACAACATGATCGCGGTGATGCCGAGGACCAGGCCCACGGTTTCGGGAAAGCGTTTCATGAGATCGTGCTGGGTGTCCACGTTGGATGCGGCGAAGCCGGCGACCAGGATCTCCGCGCCGGCGAGCCCGCGGAGGCCGTGGGACACGACGGTCCGGACCCGCCCCACCACGTCCATCAGCCCGGTGAGCGACACGGTATCCGCCGGAATGACGTCGAGCAGCGTCACGCGATTGTCGGCGCTCAGGTAGGCGTCGTAGAACTTCGGGGTCTTGGCGCGCGCGGCGGCAGCGTCGCTGTAATAGATGGCGAGTTGCAACGCCGACAACCCGGGCCTGATGCTCGCGACGCCCCGGACCTCGCGGACGCGCGGATCGCGGCGGATGGAGTCGGTCAGGACCTTGAGCCCCGGCAGGCGTCGGGCGGAGAGGGCGGACTCGCCTTCAGGGAACTGCACCACGACGCGTACCGGCTGGATGACGCCGCTCGCGCCCATTTCGCGGAGCGCCTCGAGGCCGCGGCCCGACTCGGACTCGGGCGGGAACCAGTTGGTGGCGGGGAGACCGAGGCGGATTTGGCTGAGGGGAAAGGTGAGCAGGGCCATCGCCAGCCCGCCCACCGCGACGGCGCGCCAGGGGCGGTGGCCCAGCCAGCGCGCCCAGCGCTCCCAGCCAGTGGGCGCGTGGAACCGGGCGAGAGGACGCGCGAGCCACCGCGGGCGGTCGATGTTCCGGCCCAGGATCGCCAGCACCGCCGGCAGGAAGGTGGTGGCGAGCAGGACGGCCACCGCGACGACCAGGAGACCGCCCACCCCCACCGAGCGCGTGTCGGTGAACGGCGTGGTCACGAGCGCCGCGAACCCCACCACGACCGTGAGCCCCGACGTCACCACCGCCGATCCCGCGGTCTCGACGGTGCGGATGGCCGCGTCCGCCGG
>DATHGL010000226.1:0-6558 GCA_035317625.1 Gemmatimonadales bacterium
CGTGCCCGCCCGCGCCATCCCTACGGCCAGCATGGCGTACACGAGCCACCCCACCCACATCGTCTGTCCGGGCCCCAGCCGGTCGCTCGCCGCGCCACCCAGGAAGCTCGACGACGACCGCACCACGTGTACCGCCGCCCATAGGAGCGGGACCACGGCCACCGGTACGCCCAGCTCCTGCGACCGCAGGATGATCAACGTGTCGGGCATGCGGAGGAGATAGAAGGCGGTGATGGCAAGGAGCGGGGCGGGCGGCACCGGGCGGTAAGGGGCGGCAACGGGCGGCAAGGCATCGTCGCCCTCTGCCGCCTTCTGCCGCCCTCTGCCGCCTTCTGCCGCCCCGTCTCTCACCGCCCAAGTCGCCAGCACCAGCACCACGACTCCCGGGACAATGCTCGCCCCGATGACAGTGCGCACGTTCGCGCTCCCCCCCCCGGGCGCGAGCAGCCACCAGGCCAGGATCGGCCCCAGCACCGCTCCCGCGTGATCCATGCCGCGCTGCAGTCCGAAGGCGCGCCCCCGCAGCTCAGCCGGCGTGACGTCGGCGATCAGGGCGTCGCGCGGGGGCGTGCGCAGCCCCTTCCCCAGGCGGTCCACTACGCGCAAGCCGATCACCTGCCACGCCGCGGCGGTGAGGGCGATGACCGGCCGCACCAGCACCGCGATCGCGTACCCGGCGATGATCAGGGGGCCGCGGCGCGAGGTCCGGTCGGCGAGCCGGCCGGCCACGAACTTGACGCCCGACGACGCGAACTCGGCGGCCCCGTCGAGCGCGCCCAGCGCCTGCGCCCCACCGCCCAGCACGCCCGTGACGAACGCCGGGAGCAGCGGGTAGATCATCTCGCTCGCGAAATCGTTGAGCAGTGAGACCCAGCCGAACAGCTTCGCCTGCCGCGGGAGCCGACTGGGGGCTCGGGGTTCGGGGTTCGGGGCTCGCATCGTTCGCTCCTTCGAATCCCGAGCCCCGAGCCCCGTGTCCCTATTGTTCATTGAGGCCGAGGCCCCAGCGCATCAGGGTGACCGGCAAGCCGCCGTACGGCAGAATCGCGTCGTGGAACCCGCGCAGCGTGAACGCGGCACCCCGCGCGGCGCGGAAGTCCTTGCGCAGCTCGAGCAGCTCGCGCCGCCCCACGGCGTAGCACAGCGGCTGCACGGGCTCGGCGCAGTAGCGCCGCACTTCCGCTTCCGCGTTGGCGCGGTCCACGCGCAGGTGCGTCACCAGGTGTTCCACCGCCTGCTCGAACGTCATGCCGCGGGTGTGCAGGCCGACGTCGAGCAGCACCCGCGCCGCGCGCCACAGCAGGTGTATCCGTTGGAAGAACTGCTCCTCTTCGGAGCGGTAGAACCCCTCCTCCCCCATCATGTCCTCGCAATACAGCGCCCAGCCTTCGACGGTGAGGGGCGTCCATACGTTCTTGCGGGTGTCCGAGGGCTGCGCTTGTGCGTGGACCAGATGGAGGTGATGGCCGGGATAGCCCTCGTGCAGCGCCGTGGCGGCCAGCTCGTGGCGGCAATGGTCGCGCAGCATGCGCTCCTGCGCGGCCGGCGGCAGCGCCGGGTCGGGAAGGGTGACGTAGAACCAGCCGGTGCGGTCGCTCGAGTACGCGCCGGGGCTGTCGTAGGCGGCGAAGGGGATGATGGGGCGCATGAATGCCGGTGTCGGCACGACGTCGAGCGGGGCCTCGGGGATCGGCGCCAGCCCGCGCACCGCCACGAAGTCACGCGCCCGCGCCATCTCGGCGGCATACGCATCTACGAGCGTTGCCGCCGGGGGGTGGTCGGCGCGCAGGCGCTCCGCCACCTCCGGCCAGCGCTTGCCGCCGGCCAGGCGCTCCGCCCGGTGCGCCAGATCGGCCTCGATCTCCTCCGTGAGGTGCAACCCGTAGCGCCACAGCTCGGGCGCGGTGTCCGGCAGCGCGTGTTCGTAGTGCAGGTGGAAGTTGAAGTCTTCTTCGCCCAGCGCGAACTCATCGGACGCGGTCTCGAGCCAGCTCTCGAGATCGTGCGCGAACGCCGCCAGCGCGGCCACCGCCGCATCCGCCGCCGCGCCGACGCGCTCGCCCAGCCCAGCCCCGACTTCCCGCACGAGCGACAGCCCGCCCTGGTTGACGCGGAGCGCCGTCTCCACGAACACCCGCACCGGCTGGCTGAGCGTCGCGCGCGCGTCGTCCAACAGCCCGGCGACGTCCTCCAACCGACCCGCCAGCGCGACGGCTTTCTCCTCCGGCGTCCGGTCGGCGCGGCCCAGCAGGAAGTGCAGTCCGCCGAGCAGATGCGACAGCCAAAACCCGGGATTCTTCACCTGCGGCCGCTCGCGCTCGAAACGGCGCACCGTCACCCGGATCTCGTTCAGGAGCGCGGTACGGTCGATTTCGTCGTCTAGGCCCGCGGCGGTGCTCTCCTCGAGCGCGGCGCCGAGCGCCTTGAGAGCGGCGAGGTACGGGGCGAGGGCGCTCGCGCCGTAGCGCCCATAGCGGTCGTCGTGTGCCTTCACCCCCGCCTGCGTCGCAGCCACGGGATCGAGGTGCCAGCGCAGGTCGGAATGGGCGCGCTCGATCTCGCGGAACGCCGCTACCGCCATACCGCCTGCTTGAGCAGACGATGGCATTCCTCGTCCGACAGCACGCGGTCGGTGCGCTTCGCGGCCTCGAACAGCACGCGGCAGGCCGCCTCGTCGTCGGCGTCGTAGCCGTGCAGCTCGAGCCAGTACTTCACGTTGGAGAGACCGGACACCGGCGAGATCTCGATCTTCTGCTCCAGGCCGAACTCCTGCGCCGGCACCGAGCTGTAGATCCGGTCGGCGAGCCAGGCGTGCCCCTTTTTCTTCGCCTTGATGATCGCCGCCGCGTGCACGCCCGTGCCGGTGCGGAACGCATCCGCTCCCATCACCGGGTAGTTCACCGGGATCGGCACGCCCACCGCGTCGGCCACCAGCCGGCAATACTCGGGCAGCTTGGTGATCGCGTGGCGATGCACGCCCAGCAGCTGGAGATTCACGAGGAGCAGATCCATCTCGGCGTTCCCGACCCGCTCTCCCACGCCCAGCGCGGTCGCGTGCACCCGGTCCACACCTGCCTCGATCGCGGCGAGACAGTTGATCAGTCCCATGCCGCGGTCGCGGTGGCCGTGCCAGTCGATCTTCACACCGTTTTGTTTGACGATTTCCTGCTTGACGAATTCAACCAGAGCCTTCACGCCAGCTGGTGTTGCGTGCCCGACCGTATCCGCCAGGCAGATCCGCGTGGCCCCGCAATCGATGGCGGCCCCGTACAGCGCCTTGAGCGCCTCGGGCTTCGCCCGGGTGGTGTCCTCGGTGACATACATGACGGGCAGACCGTGCCGCACGGCGTACGTCACGGCCTCTGCGCTGGACTTGACGATGCGGTCGAGCGTCCAGTCCTCGGCGTACTGGCGGATCGGCGACGAGCCGATGAACGTCGCCGCCTCGATCGCGATCCCGACCTCCTCGGCGACGCGCACGATCGGCTCGATGTCCGCGATCACGGTGCGCGCGGCGCAGTTCGGAGCGATCGGCAGCTTGGCGTCACGGATCTCGGTGGCGAGCGCCCCCACCTGCTCCACCACCCGTGGGCCCGCCCCCGGCAGGCCGATGTCCGCTGCCACGATCCCCAGGTCCGCCATGAGGTGGAGCAGCCGCTTCTTCGCGTCGAGCGTGGGGTCGCGCACGGAGGGAGACTGCAGGCCGTCGCGCAGCGTCTCGTCGTTCAGGTCCACCCGGACGCGGGACCAGTCGAACGCCGTGCCGGCCCGGTTCCAGTCGTAGATCAGCTCGCGCTCGTCCATGGAGCAAGTGTTCACCCTCTCGCCCCCCAGCGTCAAGCGGGTTAGTGTGAAGCACCGTGGACCACGCCGTCTCCCGTCTGCTCGCGCACGACCGCATTCGCGCGGCGCGCCATCACATCGAGCGCACCGACGAGGTGACGCTCGCCCGCCAGGCGGCGCTCTCCGCCATCCCCGCGCCCACGGGCGCCGAGGGCCAGCGCGCGGCCCGCGTGGCGGAGCTGTTCCGCGAGATCGGGCTGTGCGACGTCACGATCGATCACGCGGGGAACGTGCACGGATGGTTCGGAAGCAACGAGAGCCGGGAGGCGGGAAACGGGAGTGCGCCGGTCGTGTTGGCCGCGCATCTCGACACCGTGTTCGGCGCCGAGGTGGACGTGGGCGTGGAGCGGCACGGCCAGCGGCTCGAGGGCCCGGGCATCTCGGACAACGCGCGCGGGCTGGCGGCGCTCATCGCGGTGGCAGAGGCGATGGTCACCGCGCGCGTGCCGACCAAGCGTCCCATCCTGTTCGCGGCGACGGTGGGGGAAGAGGGATCCGGAGATCTGCGCGGCGTGAAGTACCTGCTCAACGGGAAACGGGAAGCGGGAAACGGGAAGCCCGCGGCGTTCATCGCCCTCGACGGCGCGGGGCTCGAGCGCGTGATCCACCGCGCCCTCGGCTCCAAGCGGTATCACGTGACGTTCCGCGGCCCTGGCGGCCACTCGTGGGCCGCGTTCGGGGTCGCCAACCCGGCGAATGCGGTGGGACGCGCCGCCGCCCTGTTGGCCGATCTCCCCATCCTGAACGCGCCGCGCACCACCTGCGCCGTGGTCCGGCTCGGCGGCGGGACCGGCCTCAACTCCATTCCCCAGGAAGCGTGGCTCGACTTGGACCTCCGGAGCGAGGACCCCCGCGCCCTGGCGCAGCTCGACGTCACGGTGCGGGCCGCCCTGGAGCGCGCCGCCGACGACGAGAACCGCCGCCGCACGGCCGGCTCGCCGACGCTGCGCGTCGAGATCCAGCTCCTGGGGGACCGGCCCTCCGGCATCACGCCGCGCGCGCACCCGCTGGTCCAGGCGGCTGTGGCCGCCAACCGCGCGCTGGGCCGCGACGCCGACCTCGCGAGCGCGTCCACCGATGCCAACGTGCCGATCGCGCTCGGCATTCCGGCGATCGCGCTCGGCGCCGGGGGCAAGGCGGGCGACGCGCACCTCGCGACGGAGTGGTATGAAAACGTCGAAGGAGCGCTCGGCATCATCCGGGCGCTCCTCGTGACGGCGGCGATGACGGAGGTGGTCTAGGCTCCGTCCCCTCCCAGCGCGGAGAGCACCGTCAAGGCTTCCCGCGGGTGGCGCGTCGCGCGCAGCTGGGACGAGTACACGTGCCGCACGACGCCGGTCTGGTCGATCACGTAGGTGACCCGCCCCGGCAGGAGCCCCAGGGTCTTCTCGACACCGTACAGCCGGCGTACGGCTCCATCAGCATCCGACAGCAGCAGGAACGGCAGGTCGTGGCGTTGCGCAAACCGGCGGTGTGACCGCACCGAATCGGAGCTCACCCCCACCACCTGCGCGCCCTGGGCGCTGAATTCCTCGTAGCTGTCCCGGAACGCCCGGGCTTCGATCGTGCAACCCGGCGTGTCGTCCTTGGGATAGAAGTAGAGCACGACCGTCTTCCGGCCGACGAGATCGCCCAGCCGCACGGGCGCGCCCAACTGATCCGGCAGCGTGAAGTCCGGCGCAACATCTCCTACGCTCACCTTTGTTGCCTTGCTCACACTCGCTCCCCTTTCGCTCTCTTACAACGTAGCGTCGTCGCGTCGTGGAACCGTCAGTTCAGTGTGCCGCGGCCCCGCCCGGCATCCCCTTGCTCTTGTGCATCAGCAGGAGCAGCGGCAGCGACAGCACGAAGATGGCGCCGAACAAGAGGAACAGCTGCTCGAACGACAGCATCAGCGCCTGCCGCGTCACCTGCCCGTTGAGTACCATCAGCGCCTTGGACTCCGCCAGCGGCGCCGGCGTGCCCGTCGCGATCAGGCGCGCCACGATCGCCCCGACCCGCTCGCGCGTGACCTCGCTGTACTGCGTCACGTTGGCGATCAGGTCCCCGCGATGGATCGCCTGGAAGCGCTGCACCAGGGTCGCCGAGACCGCGATCCCCACGCTGCCGCCGAGCTGGCGCATCAGGTTGAACAGCCCGGTGCCGTTCGGGATCTTGGTCATCGGCAGGTCCGCCAGCGCCAGGTTGGTGAGCGGCACGAAGATGAGCCCCAGCCCCACGCCGCGGAAGATCAGGGGCCAGAAGAAGTCGGACATCCCGCTGTCGGTCGTGAAGTGGGCGTGCTTCCACATCGACAGGGCGAAGATCGACACGCCGGCCACGATCGAGAGCCGGGCGTCGAACTTCCCCGTGAAGCGTCCCATCGTGGCCATCGTGAAGGCGCTCGCGAGCGCCCCCGGCAGGATCACGAACCCCGTCTGCTCCGCGGTGAAGTTCTGGAGGTTCTGGAGATACACCGGCAGCACGAATATGGTGGCGTAGAGGCAGATGCCGAGCACGCCGCCGAATACCACGCCGACGGCGAGCTGCCGGCTCTTCAGGATGCGGAGATCCACCACCGGGTGCTCGGTGGTGAGCTCGTGCCATACGAACGCGATCAACGACACGACACTGATCACACCGTACGCGATCACCTCGCGCGACTCGAACCAATCGAGCCGCTCGCCCCGCTCGAGCATGACCTGGAGCGTGCCGACGCCCGCGGCGAGCAGCAGC
>DATHGL010000227.1:0-2994 GCA_035317625.1 Gemmatimonadales bacterium
GGACCCGCGCCACGATCGCGTCGTCGTCGGCCGTGAGGAAGTGGCTCGAGATCACCGCCGCGAGCCGCTCGAACCAAAATGCGCTGAGCTGCGTCAGCACGGCCCCTTTATGAGGGACGGGCTCGCGCAGCACGACGTCGAACGCGCTCACGCGATCGCTCGCCACCAGAAGCAGGGTGTCTGCGTCGGCGTCGTACACTTCCCGGACCTTACCACGACGGAGCAGGGGGAGGGGCAGGGCGCTGGCCACGAGCGGGGCCGTCATACGGTGACCTCGGCCGAGATCACGGCCGGCGCCACGGCCTCGATGCGGCGCAGCACGTCCGGCACGACCTGCTCGAGAAACTCGTCTACCTGCCGTGGCGCGCGCCCCGTGTAGGCCGCCGCATCGAGCTCCTCCGGACGCACGGCGACCTTCAGCGTCTTGAACGCCGGGTCGCGGGCCAGCCGCTCGAGCAGATCGTTCGGGGCGCCGCGCTCGGCCACCTCCTGCGCCACGGCGAGGCTGTGAGTCCGGATCACTTCGTGCAGGCGCTGGCGGTCGCCGCCCGCTTTCACCCCGCGCATCAGCAGGCGTTCGGTGGCCAGAAACGGGAGGTGCGCCGCGACGTGGCGCGCGATCACGGGCTCGCGCACCTCCAGCCCGGCGGCCACGTTGGTGGCGAGGACGAGAATCGCGTCGGTCGCGAGAAACCCCTCCGGAATGACGAGCCGGCGGTTGGCGCTGTCGTCCAGTGTGCGCTCGAGCCACTGCTCGGCGGCGGTATGCCAGGCATTGCCTTGGAGCTCGATCACGAAGCGCGCCAGGCCGGTCATCCGCTCGGCGCGCATCGGGTTGCGCTTGTAGGCCATCGCGGATGACCCCACCTGGTTGCTCTCGAATGGCTCGAGCATCTCGCCCTCGTGCTGCAGCAGGCGCAGGTCGGTCGCGAACTTCGCGGCGGACTGGGCGATCCCCGCGAGGGCGGCGAGCACCTGCGCGTCCAGCTTGCGGGGGTAGGTCTGACCCGTGACCGGAAACACCCGCTCGAAGCCCATCTGCCGGGCCACCCGGACGTCGAGCTCGCGCACCTTTTCGTCGTCACCGTCGAACAGCTCGAGGAAACTCGCCTGGGTGCCCGTCGTGCCTTTGACGCCGCGGAACTGCAGCGTGGCGAGCCGGTGCAGCACCTCTTCGGCGTCGAGCAGCAGCTCCTGCATCCAGAGGGTGACTCGCTTCCCGACGGTGGTGAGCTGCGCCGGTTGGAAGTGGGTGTAGGCGAGGCAGGGCACGTCGCGATAGCGGCGGGCGAGCTTGGAGAGAGCCACCAGCACGGCGGCCACCCGCCCCAGGAGGAGCTGCAGCCCCTCGCGCATCAGAACCAGATCGGCGTTGTCGGTGACGTAGGCGCTCGTGGCGCCGAGGTGGATGAAGGGGCGCGCCGTCGGCGCCTGCTCGCCCAGCAGGTGGATGTGCGCCATCACGTCGTGGCGCAGCCGCTTCTCGTGTTCCGCCGCGCGCTCGAGATCGGCGTCGTCCAGGTGCGCGCGCAGCTCCCCGAGGGCGCGCTCCGGGACGTCGAGGCCGAGGTCCCGCTGGACTTCCAGCAACGCGAGCCAGAGTCGCCGCCACAACCCGATCCGTCGCCGCTCTCCCCACAAGGCCTGCATCGCCGGGGAAGCGTAGCGCTCGGAGAGGGGCGAGGAGTACGTCAAACGGGGGCCTTGGTGCGCGCGGCCAGCGTGCTCCAGTCGGCGAGAAACTGCTCCAGCCCGCGGTCGGTGAGCGGGTGCAGCAACAGCTTCTTCAGGACGTCCGGGGGAAGCGTGGCGACGTCGGCGCCGATCATCGCCGCCTCCACCACGTGTCGCGGATGCCGGATCGAGGCCGCCAGGATCTCAGTGGCGATCTGGTAGTTGTCGAAGATGACCCGCGCTTCGCGGATCACGTCCATGCCCTCCTGGCCCACGTCGTCGAGGCGGCCGATGAACGGGCTCACGTACGCGGCGCCCGCTTTGGCCGCGATCAGGCACTGGACGCTCGAGAAGCACAGGGTCACGTTGGTTTTGATGCCATCCTCCGCCAGCCGGCGCACCGCGACCATCCCCGCCTCGAGCATCGGGACCTTCACGACGATGTTGTCCGCGATCTTCGCGAGCTCCGTGCCCTCCCGCACCATGCCGTCCGCGTCGACCGCGACGACTTCGGCGGAGACCGGGCCCTCCACCAGGGAGCAGATCTCCTTCAGGACATCGCGGGGATCCAGATCGCCCGCCTGCTTGGCGAGCAGCGACGGGTTGGTGGTGATGCCGTCGATCAGCCCGGCCTGCGTGGCCCAGTTGATGTCTTTGAGGCTCGCGGAATCGAGGAAGAACTTCATGACTCAGGCCTCGGCGTAGAGGTCAGCGGGATAACGCACCGTCACCAGATAGAGCCCTTGCGGCGGAGCGGGCGGACTCGCCGCCTGGTTGTCGGTCGCGGTGAGCAAGCGGGGAAGGTCCTCGAAGGGGCGCCGGTTCAGGGCGACATCGACCATCGCGCCCACGAGCAAGCGCACCATGCGATGCAGGAACCGGTCGGCCTCGATCGTGAACGTCACCCCCGCTCCGTCAGTCCGCGGCGCCCACTGGGCGAGCGCCACGCGGCTGCGGTAATGGGGCTTCGTCGAGCCCGCGCCGGTGACCGCGAGGCCACGGAAGTCGTGCTCCCCGGGCAACAGGGCGGCGGCGCGCGCCAGCAACGCGCCATCGAGCTCGTGGCCGAGCGTCCATTCGTACGGCCGCCGGAATGGCGAGCGCGCCGCATCGTCGGTGCCGATCACGTAGCGGTAGCGGCGCGCCACAGCGCTCTTCCGCGCGTCAAACCCGGGGCGCATCGGGTGCACCTGCTCCACCCAGATGTCGCGCGGCAGGAGCGCGTTCAGCGCTCGATACAGCCCCGCGCCGTCGGCCGCCCAGCGCTCGCCCGCCAGGAACCCGACGCCCTGACCGAGCGCGTGCACCCCCGTGTCGGTG
>DATHGL010000228.1:0-5306 GCA_035317625.1 Gemmatimonadales bacterium
GTGCCCACCGAGGCTACCGCGATCGCACGACGAACCACCCCGAGCCTGTTGGGGTTCGGGCTGCTGGACGCCGTGCCGGCGTCGGCCCTTGTCGCGTTGGCCGATCCGGATGACCGCAACGGGGACGGCATTTCCGGACGCCCCAACCGTCTACCCGATGGCCGCATCGGCCGTTTCGGCCGGAAGGCACAGATCGCGACGCTGCGCGAGTTCACGAGCAACGCCTTCATCAACGAGATGGGGATCACAAGCCCGCCGGAGCCCCACGAGCAGACGATCAGGGACACCCCCCTCCCCACGGGGGTCGATCCCGCCCCCGACCCCGAGCTCGGGCAGGCGGGCCTCGACGCCGCGGACGCCTTCGTCAAGCTCCTCGCCCCGCCGCCGCCGACATTGAGCTCGTTCGTGGAGCTGCAGGGTCGTCGCCTGTTCACGAACATCGGTTGCACCGGCTGCCACGTACCGGTGCTCCAGACCGGTTCCAACCCGGTGCGGGCGCTGAGCAACACGACGGTCTCGGCGTACACTGACCTGCTGCTCCACGACATGGGCCCGGAGCTGGCGGACATCTGTCTCGGCCAAGCGGAGCCCGCGGAGTTCCGTACCGAGCCGCTGATGGGAGTGCAGTACAAGCAGGCGTTCCTGCACGACGGCCGAGCTCCATCGATCGAGGCGGCGATCCAGCTCCACGCCGGCGAGGCTGCCGGCGCGCGCGGCCGGTTCCTTGGGTTGTCGCCGCAGGAGCAGGCCGCCCTGTTGCGGTTCGTCAGCGGGCTGTAGCGATCGGTCGGTACGTCCTTCGCGTCGCGCGCATGCAGCAGATCCTTCGCGTCGCGCGCGTTCCGCGCGCTCGCTCAGGATGACAGCGCCGGGCGGCTACGGTAGAAAAAAGAGGGGTGTGGTTTCTCCCTTCTTCCCTTTTTCGCAGAGAGCGAGCGAGCCTGTCATCCTGAGCGCCGCAGGCGCGAAGGATCTGCTCACACCCGGCCGACCCGGAGCATGAGCGGCCAGCGGACGGTCCGGGCCGTGGTCGGCGTCCCCCACGCGCGCGCGAGCTCGCGGCAGAAGGCCTCGAAAGGGCCCCGCCCTTCCGCCTGCTCGAGCGCCCACACGGCGGACCACGTGCCCACGTAGCCGACGAGGTCCGCGAGCCGCCAGTCGAGCCGGATCTCGAACGCGGGCGGGGCGAGCTCCACGAACGGAAAGGGCAACGCGCGGTAGCCGTCATCGACGTGCCGCCGCTCGGGCGGCCAGTACCGGGCCAGGGTGTCGCGATAGAACGGCCCGATGACGGCGTTGACGGCGGCGTCCGCCGTGACGACGCCGTAGCCGATCAGGGCGACGATCCCACCGGGCCGGGTGACGCGCCGCACTTCGGCGAAGTAGGCGCCCAGGTCGAACCAGTGCGCGGCCTGCGCGGCGGTCGCCAGATCCGCCACGCCGTCCGGGAGGCCGCTCGCCTCGGCGGGGGCACAGCGGTACTCGACCTTGGGGTGCGCCGTCGCCCGCGCGATTTGCTCGTGGCTCGCGTCGGTGGCGATCACCCGCTCGAACGAGCCGGCGAGCAGCAGCGACAGCTGGCCGGAGCCGCAGCCCGCGTCCCATGCCAGCCGCCGCGCGGGCGCAAGCGCTGCCAGGAAGTCGACCAGCGCCGCCGGGTAGGATGGGCGGTGCGACGCGTAGGTCGCGGCCACTTGGGAGAAATGATCCTTGAAGCCCCGCGGCGCGGTCACAGCTCCAAGTCCCACGTTTCCGCCACCAGATCCTTCCCGAAGCTGGTGTGACGCTCTTGGTCGACCATCTGGAAACCCGCCGCCTGGTACAGGCGGCGCGCAGCCCGCAGCTCGCTCTGAGTCCAGAGCGTGAGCGTGCGGTACCCTGCCTGGCGCGCGAAGCCCACGCATTCGCTCACCAGGCGGGTCCCCAGCCCGGAGCCCCGCGCCGTGGGCTCCACCAGCAGC
The DNA here is from genome assembly GCA_035317625.1 of Gemmatimonadales bacterium. GTDB lineage: Bacteria > Gemmatimonadota > Gemmatimonadetes > Gemmatimonadales > GWC2-71-9 > AG41. The sequence continues at coordinate 1,962 of DATHGL010000228.1, forward strand.
AGGCGCAGCTTGGCGACCGTCGGCGAGTGCTTCACGAGAAACACGCAGCCGACGATCTCGCCGTCGCGCTCCGCGATCCAGCAGCGTTCCCGCTTCGCGTCGTAGTGCTGGACGAAGTTGGCCACGATCCCGGCGACCAGCGCCTCGAATCGCTCGTCGTAGCCGTATTCCCGGGCGTAGAGCGCACCGTGCCGGTGGACCACCCAGCCGAGGTCGCCGGGCTGCGGCGGTCGGATCCGGCAGGGGACCGATGGGTCCGGGTGCTTTCCCAGGAGCCGCTCGATCGTCTGCATGGCGGCGACGACGCGCGCCTGGGCCGGGGGGGACAGGTCGCTCAGCATCGCGGCCACCTCGGCGTGCGACCGGGCATTGAGCGGCGCGAACACCTTGCGCCCCTGGGCCGTGAGCGCCAGGTGACGCTGGCGAGCGTCGGCCGCGGAGCGCGTCTTGGCGACGAGCCCGCGTTTCTCGAAGCCCCGCAGCATGCGGCTCAGGTAGCCCGCATCGAGTCCCAGCTCGCGACCGAGCTCCGTGGCCGTCGGCTTGTCGCGGTGCGCGAGCTCGTACAGGACCCGCACTTCGGTCAGCGAGAACGGGCTCGCGTACGCCCCCTCGTGCAGCACGCCGATCTGCCGGGTGTAGAACCGGTTGAAGCGGCGCGCCGCCTCCACGCGCTGCTCCAGCTGGCGCGGCGCCATGGAGCCAATGTCCGCCCTATACTTGACTCTGTCAAGTACTTCCTGCCGCCCCCGCCCTGCGTAGATTCCCCGGACTCCCATGGCCGATACCCCGCCCCGACCCCCCAGGAAAGCGATCACGCCCGGCGCGTGGCAGGAGGCGCGGGCGCTCATCTACGCGCACCGCGGCCGCCTGGGACTGGGGCTCGCGCTGCTGCTCGTCAACCGGCTGGCGGGCCTCGTCCTGCCCGCCTCCTCCAAATGGGTGATCGACCGGGTCATCAACCAGCATCACCCCGAGCTGCTGTTGCCGCTGGCGCTCGCGGCAGGCGGTGCGACCCTCGTCCAGTCGGTGACGGGATTCGGCCTGTCGCAGATCCTCGGCGTCGCCGCCCAGCGGGCGATCACCGACATGCGCCGCACCGTGCAAGCGTACGTGCTCCGCCTGCCCATCAGCTACTTCGACTCGACCAAGAGTGGGATCCTCATCTCGCGCATCATGACGGACGCGGAAGGCATCCGTAACCTGGTCGGCACGGGTTTGGTGCAGCTCGTGGGCGGGTTGGTGACCGCGGCCATCGCGCTGGGGGTGCTGTTCTACCTCAACTGGCGGCTCACGGTGATCGCGATCCTCATCCTGGCCTCCTTCGGCGGCGGGATGGCGTACGCCTTCACCAAGCTGCGGCCGCTGTTTCGCGACCGTGGCAAGCTCAACGCCGACGTCACGGGCCGGTTGGGGGAAACGCTCGGCGGGATCCGCATCGTGAAGGCCTATCGCGCGGAGCGGAGCGAGCGGCTCGTGTTCACGCGCGGGGCCAATGCCCTGTTCCGCAACATCGCCACCACGATGACCGGCATCTCGGCCGTAGGCGCGTTCGCCACGGTCATCATCGGCGCGATCGGGATCCTGATGATCCTCGAGGGCGGGCACGCGATCCTCTCCGGCGAGATGACGCTGGGCGATTTCTTCATGTACGGGGTCTTCATCGGCCTCGTGGCGCTGCCGCTCATCAGCATCGCGTCTATCGGCACCCAAATCACGGAAGCGTTTGCGGGACTGGACCGGATCCGCGAGATCCGCCGGCTCGTCACGGAGGACGCCGACGACGGGGCGCGGGCGCCGCTCCGCGAGGTGGCCGGGGACCTCGTGTTCGACCAGGTGAGCTTCGAGTACGTGCCCGGCGCCGAGGTCCTGAAGCACGTCTCGTTTCACGCCCCGGCCGGCTCCACGACCGCCCTGGTCGGCTCTTCGGGCGCGGGCAAGAGCACGCTGATCAGTCTCGTCCTCACCTTCAACCGTCCACAATCCGGACGGATTCTGGTGGACGGCCGCGATCTCGCGACCCTGCGGCTCGCCGACTACCGTCGGCAGCTCGGCGTGGTGCTGCAGGACAACTTCCTGTTCGACGGGACGATCGCCGAGAACATCGCGTTCGCGCGGCCGCATGCGACGCGCGAGGAAGTCGAAGCGGCAGCGCACATCGCCCACTGCGACGAGTTCGTGCGCCGCTTCGAGCGGGGCTATGACACGGTGGTGGGCGAGCGCGGCGTGAAGCTCTCCGGCGGCGAGCGCCAGCGCGTGTCGATCGCGCGCGCCATCCTCGCCGATCCGCGGATCCTGATCCTGGACGAAGCCACCTCGAGCCTCGACTCCGAGAGCGAGGCGACGATCCAGGACGGGTTGCGCATGCTGCGCCGGGGCCGCACGACGTTCGTGATCGCCCACCGTCTCTCGACCATCCGGAGCGCGGACCAGATCCTCGTGATGGAAGGCGGCGAGATCGTGGAGCGCGGCACGCACGCCGAGCTCCTGGCGAAGCACGGTCGCTACCGCCAGCTGTACGACAAGCAATACCGGTTCGAGCAGGACCTGTTCGTGAACCCCGGTGAGGACTTCACCCCCGAGCCGGAGGCGCCGGCGACGGCGCCCCCGCTCACTCCACCGGCCCGGCTCTGACCGCTACCGGGCTCGCTTGGTGGTGATGATGATGACGCCGTTCCCGCCGCGCGAGCCGTAGATGGCGGTCGAGGAGGCGTCCTTGAGCACGTCGATCCGCTGCACGTCACCAGGCGCGAGCCCCGCGAGCGCGCCGCTGAGCGCCCCGACCGGCGTGGGCATGTCGTCGATCACCAAGAGGGGCTCGTCATCCACCGGCCTGTCGCCCAGCGTGTGCCGGCCCCGGATGCGGAGCGTGTAATTGCCGTTCGCCAGGGGGACGACCTCGAGTCCGGGCACCCGGGCTCGCAGCAGGTCCTCGACGCGGGGAGTCCGCGCATCCGCTTCCGTGGGAGAAACGGACGTCACCGCGCCGGTGATATCGCGCCGGTTCTGGGTTCCATAGCCGACCGAGACTTCATCCTGAGGTGCCGGCGGCTCCAGCCGCGCCCTGGTTGGCCCGCAACCCGCGGCCAGCGCGACGGCAAACCCGAAGTGGATTGCTCGCCTCATCGCTCCTCCTAGGCTAGAGTCAGGCTCCCTTCAACACTCGGCCGGCGCTCGGGTTCCTTTCGGGGTGATGCGGTAACGCAACAAATATAACCTACCGGCCAAAACAGAGCGGCCCGCCGAGCAGGGCGGGCCGCTGGTGCCGAGGACGAGGCGGGCGTTTACGCGATCACGGCCACCCCACACCGGCCGGGCAGGGCGTGCCGCCATACCCCGGGTTCT
>DATHGL010000229.1:0-3904 GCA_035317625.1 Gemmatimonadales bacterium
CGCCGACGCGTCGAGCTGCGCTTGAGGAAAGGAGCTCTGCGACGCAAAGCCCGCGTGCTCGATCCCTACCGTGAAATGGTTGCCCTGCATAGTGTCATCGCGCGTTATACACCCCAACCTGACCCCGGGGCGCGAGCCCGGAATCATCGAGACTGACGCTACCTCCGCTCGGGTGGAACCTCCTCGTGCCGCGGCTGCTGCGTGGCGATGTAGGTGACGGCATCCCACGCGTTGTGAATGCCGTCGAACAGCAGCGCCAGCGCCGTCGCCGCGATCACCAGGAGGCTCCGTGGGGGATCGCGCCCGAGGACGAGCGCCGCCACCAGCAGCGTCACATACGCGATGAGCGGAAAGGCGCAGTGCCAGAGCCAGTCCTCCAGCACCGGCGCGTAGCCCTTCTGCCCGTGCGCCCGTCGGATGACCACCAGCATGTACACGATTCCCGCCACACCGCAGGCGCCGAGGGCGAGCCCGGCACTCGCGACGGCGTGCCACGGTATACTCAGCGTCGCCGCGATGAGAAGGACGGCGCAGAAGTGGACGATCGTGGGGGTGCCGAAGGCGCCCACCTCCGGGCCACGCATCGAGCGCGCCTCGGCCGCCAGGACGACGACCACGAATTGCAGACCCGTCAGCGCCGCGGCCGACGAGCCGACGATGACGTAAAAGCTCTCCCAGGCGGCGAATGGCGACACGAGGGCTGGCTCCACGGCGGATCTCCTCTCCCAGGTCGAAGGATTAGTTCGGACGTCTCGAGCCGCACGCCCCGCTGCTTCACGTGGCCGCGCGCGCGAACGGCCAGGTCCCCGCCCGCCAGGACCACAGGGCGAACCCCGCGACCCCGACGGCGAGGACGCCGAGCCCGAACAGCAGGATGGGGGGCTGTGTCGTGGCAAAGACGAACACCCAGCCCACGAGGGCGATCCCGAGCGGCAGCGGATAGAGCCAGATGCGGTAGGGCCGTGGCAGGTCGGGCCGGCGGCGCCGCAACAAGACCACGGCGCCGATCTGGCCCACGAACTGCACCACGATGCGCGTCACCAGGAGCGCGTCGATCACGGCGCCGAGCGAGAAGCCGCTGCACGCGATCGCGATCACGCCCAATACGACGAGCGACACGTGCGGAAATTGCGCCGTGGGGTGGAGCCGCCCAAACACCTTGAAAAAGTATCCCTCCTGCGCGGCGGCGTAGGGAACGCGCGAGTAGCCCAGCAACAGTGCGAAGACCGAGCTGAACGCCGTCCACAGAATGAGCAGCGTGAACCAGGCCGCGACTTTGGGACCGTAAATCCGCTCCATGAAGATCGAGACCACGAAGCCCGACGCCGCCCGCTCTTGGGCGGGGACGAACTCGCGCCACGGCACGACGCCGATCACGGAAAGGTTGACGGCGAGATAGATCAAAGCCACGGCGATCGTGCTGATGAAGATCGAGCGGGGGATGACCCGGCCCGGGTCGCGCACTTCGTCGCCGATGTAGCAGACGTTGTAATAGCCGAGGTAGTCGTACACTCCAATGCGGGACGCCGCGCCCAGGCCGATCAGGAATCCCAACGAGAATCCGAACGCGTGCGGCGGAAAGTCGAAGGCGCGTCGCGGGTCGAAGTGCAGCGCGCCCGTCACCGCCACCGCCGCGATCGTCACCAGGCTCCCCACCCACAGGCTCAGGGTGATCGTCGCGATGGAGGTGATGCGGCGGTACAGCAACGCCACGTTCAGGACGCCGACCACGCCCGCGATCACCAGGGCGCCGCGCGGCGTGAGCTCTTTCCATATATAGCCGGCGTAGTTGGCGAACCCGATGTACCCGGACGCGATCTCGAGCGGCCCGCTCAGGATGAACTGCCAGATGAACAGGAAGCCGACCAGCCGTCCGTAGGTCGCCGGTCCGTACGCCTCGACCAGGTAGCGAAACGAGCCACCCGAGCCGGGCAGCGCCGCGCCCAGCTCGCTCCACACCATCCCGTCCGCCACGACGAGCCCGAGCGCGACGATCCATCCCAGCATCGCCTGCGGCCCGCCGAGCGCGGACATCAAAAGGGGGATCGTGATGAACGGCCCGATCCCCATCATGTTGATCATGTTCAGCGCCGTCGCGTGGACGGTGCCGAACCGGCGGCTCAGCGCGTGCGCCACTCGTTCCTCCGGGATCTAGCGAGACAGGCCGGGGGCGGTATTTTCACGAACCACACTAACGACCCGATCATGACCGCGTCCTCCGCGTCTCTGCATCTCCATCACGATCGCCTCAATGCCGACTGGCACAAGCCGGCCCTGTGGCTGTTCCTCGCCATCGTCCTCGCCCACTGGTCCGAGCACCTGGCTCAGGCGTACCAGATGTACGTGATGCACTGGTCGATGTCGCAGGCGTTGGGAGTGCTCGGGCTCTGGGTCCCGTGGCTGATCAGCTCCGAAACGCTGCATTACGGATACGCGCTCGTGATGCTCGTCGGGCTGTGGGTGCTGCGCGATGGGTTTCAGGGACGCGCCCGGTTCTGGTGGAATGTGGCGTTCGGGATCCAGGTCTGGCATCACTTCGAGCACGCGCTCCTCGTGGGCCAGGTGATCGCGGGCCACAACCTGTTCGGCGCCGCGATGCCGATGAGCATCGGACAATTGTGGATCCGCCGCATGGAGCTGCATCTGATCTACAACACGGTGGTGTTCGTGCCGATGGTGGTGGCGATGTACCGGCACCGCTTCCCCAACGTCGCGGAGGCGCGCACGATGCGATGCAGCTGCGCTGCTCCGTACGCGGCGGCTGAGGCCGCTTAACAGCGCCCGCTCACTCGTACATCTCGCCCGGATCCGCCCCAGCCAGCTCCACCAGGAAGTCTCCGATCTTGGCGCTCACCGCCTCTACGTACTTCCGTCCCTTCTCCGCCGTCGCCGCCGCGGGGTTCCCGACCCCGGTGTCTTCGGTCACCTGTCGCCAGCGCCGCGGGGCCCAGGCCCACCGTTCGCGCAGGGCCGCGATCCGGAACCGGCGCGCGCGCCCGGGGCCGGCCTCGGGCAACGGCCGTACCAGTTCCGGCGCGACATGCAGCATCACGCTCGTCTCGAGCTCGCCCGCGTGGTCCCCAAGGTCGGAGAAGAACTGCGTCGCGTCCACGACCTGATACCAGTTGACGGTACAGAGGAACAGCGACACCGCGGGCTGCAGCTCGCGGATCATCTGACGGAAATCGTTGCCGCCATGCCCGTTCAGGATCACGAGCTTCGGGACGCCCTGACCCGCCAGCGCCGTCGCGAGGTCGCGCAACACGAGGGACTGGGTGCTGGGGTTCAGGTTGAGGCACAAGGGAATATCGAGTTGCCCCGTGTTCACGCCGAACGGCACCAGCGGCAGGACGACGACCCGCGCGCCCCGCTCCCACGCGTGCCCCGCCGCCAGGGCGGCGATGCGCTCGGTCTCGATGTTGTCGGTGGTGTAGGGGAGGTGGAAGTTGTGCGCCTCGGTCGCGCCCCACGGCAGCACTGCGACCTCGTAGCGTGCGTCGCGCACATCCTTCCAGGTCACCTCGTTCACGAGGTAGGGACGCGGGGGCAGGGGGGGCATCGGACACCGTCAGGACGGGGACGCTCGATACTAGCACGCGACGCCCGCGGGCGCAGCCTGTGCTGCGCGTGCGCCACACCACCTGAGAAACTCAATCTCCCAGCCTCAATGGCATGTTGCGTGCGGCCACGGGCGGGCGCCGTCTGAACGCTTGTGCTCGCTCCTTCTGCCGTCGAGCGTCACGTGCGTGACCGTTGTTCACACAGCGCGACTGGGTTGTCAGGTCCGGTGCCGCCACTGGCATCGGACCCGTTTGTGCGTTCGCATCCCCCGGGAGCGAGCGGGGCGAGCCCTGCGGCTTTCAGCCGGCAATCGCAATCCTGCGTTTCCATCACACACCGCGGG
>DATHGL010000230.1:0-14140 GCA_035317625.1 Gemmatimonadales bacterium
CACGATCGGCGGTCTGGCTCGCAGGTCTTCCACCGCTTCGAAAAACGGCTCGGGCTTGAGCACCATCCCCGCGCCGCCGCCGTAGGGGTAGTCGTCCACGGTCTTGTGCCGGTCGTGCGTGTACTCGCGCAGGTGCACGACGCGATAACGAACCAGCCCCTGCTGCGCCGCGCGGCCCAGAATGCTGACGCGCAGCGGCGCTTCGAACACCTCCGGGAAGAGCGTCACGACGTTAAGCTTCAGCATCGGCCTCGTCCACGGCGACGAAGTGATCCCGCCACGGCTCCACCACCGCGCGCGACGTCACCCCGACGAACGACAGCAGCCACTCACGGTGATACGCGCGACGTCGTGCCACGATCAACGGCCCCGCCACGACCTCACGCTCCTCGTTCACCACCAACAGCCGGGCCTTGGGCATGAACACCGTGCCCGGATGCTCCACGAGGGGGAACACCGAGACTTCCCCCCGCTGGCCGTGCGGCTTGCGCAGCCGCCCGACTAGGCGGGCCGTTTGCCCAGCACTCCCGCTTTCCTCAGCAGCGAGCGCACCGTGTCGGTCGGGAGCGCGCCCTTCTCGAGCCAGGCGCGCGCCTGCTCCGCGTTGACCTGGATGTCCGCGGGATTGGTACGTGGGTTGTAGTGGCCGAGCGTCACGACGAACCGTCCGTCCCGGGGCGAGCGCGAGTCCGCGACCACGATCCGGAAGTAGCTCTGCCCCTTCCGCCCGACGCGCCGCAGCCGAATCCGAGTTGGCATAGCGCTCCTCAGTCCTGTTCAGAAACGCCGCATATGCTGGAATCGCGCACGCGGCGAGGGCCCTAAACATAAGCCCACAAACCTAGTTAGCGAGTTGGCGGAATCCAAGTGGGGGGTGGATCATCGGGCCGCGCGGGTGATCCGGATCGTGGGCACGCGTTTCCAGCCCGTCCATGTCGGTGGCGCGTCCACCAGCCGCACGACCGGCACGCCGCTCACGACGAGCTGCTCGATCTCCGAGCGCCGGGGCCCCTGACCGCCCGACCGCCGTTGAGCCCAGGCGCGCTCGAATCCTTTCACGAATCGCGTGGCCGACGCTCGGTCATCCCACAGCGCGTACCAGACGAGCGCGTCGGCGCCGGCCCCCGTGGCGAGCACCCGGTAGCGGTCGCCGTTCCAGCCAGCGGCCAGCAGCACCGCCGCGCTGTCGTCGCCCAGATACTGCTGGAGGAGCAGGCGCACCTCGAACTCACCGAGGCCGTCCTCGTACCGGACCGTGTCGGGCGCGGGCGACTCGAAGGCGAGCGCATCCGGCCGATCGCCCGCGGCATACCGCGCAGGATGCAGGATCTGCTCGGTGGAGACGGGCATCAGCGCGCCATACGGCTGCTTGCCCGGGTACGCGTGGTCGAACCAGCGCACGAACTCGGCGCCCCCCAGATAGGGGAAGATCAGGCTCTCGCGCAGCCACAGGGGCGCGCTCGCGAACACTTTCATCTGCTCTTGGGCCCCACCGAGCGCCGTGCGCAGATCCCAGAAGTTCGGCAGACTCTCGATCTTTTGCTCCGGCATGAGGACCAGGATCTGGGCGAGCGTCGCCTGCCCCTCGAGGATCGCCTGCGCGGCGCTGCGCCGGTCGTTCTGGCGCTTGAGCTCCACCAGGGAATCGAGGTTCAAGTACTGATGCTGGAGCGCGTGCACCAGCTCGTGCGAGATCACGAGCCGCGCCTGGCTGGGATCGATGTCGCTCGGAACGTAGAGCGCGTTGGAGTCGGGGTCGAAATACCCCGCCACCTGCTCGGTCAGCAGGTCGATCATGTACCGGCGCAGATCGAGCGACTCGGGGATCAAGCCGAACAGCCGGTACGCCGACTGCGCCCCCGCCAGCTCGGCGGGCGGCAGGTCGTCGTCGAACTTGTGGATCACATAGTCGCGGACCTGGACGCGGGTGCGACGCAGCACGACGGGACGCTGCTTGAACCGCAGGCCGATCGCGCGCTCGACGGAGGGAAGCATCTGCAGCACGGCCTGCTTCAGCCCGGCCTCACCCTGCACCTCCCGCGCGCGCTGCTCGCACGCGGCGCTCCCCATCGCGCCAACCAGCACCACGGCCGCGAGCCTCCCGCGGGTCACGCCCGCCACTCGATCCCCTTCCCCACGGCGGCCCCGACCGCGCGGGCGATGTCCTGGCCGCGCACCACGATCCCTTGGCTCTCCAGCTGTTGCCTCAGGAGACGGTCGAGATCCTCACGCCTCTCGGACAAGGTCGGGGGAGGCTGGTGGAGGGTAGTGGAGGTTGGGGGAGGCTGTTCCGCGGAGCCACCTCCACTACCCTCCCCCGTCCTCCCCCGTCCTCCCCCACCCAGCATCTTTTCTATCTCCACCCCGATCCGCTCGAGCATCGGCACGATCTCCGCCACCAGGTCGTCCGCGGGCGCCTGGCGCGGCTGCTCGTGCGTGAGGCCCCGCCGGATCATGGCGTCCACTTTCCGTCGCTCGCGGATCAACCGGTCGAGCTCCGGCGACACGCGAGCGGTGGCCTGGGCGTGCGCGCACGCCTCGTCCAGCACGTCGATCGCCTTGTCGGGGCGCGCACGCTCGGGGACAAAGCGGTCGGTGAGCACGATGGCGGCCTTGAGCGCGTCATCCGTGATCGCGACGGCGTGATGGCGCTCGAGCCGGGGCCGCCGCGCGACGAGGACCTCCCACGTCTGAATGGCGTCGAGCTCTTCCACCAGCACCGGTTGAAAACGACGCTCGAGGGCAGGATCGCCGCGGATCCACTTGTCGTACTCGCCGCCCGTTGTGGCGCCGATGATACGGATGTCGCCGCGTACCAGAGCCGGCTTCAGCATGTTGGCGGCGTCCATGGCGGCACCGAGCGCCGTACCCTGGCCGATCAGGTTGTGCAGCTCGTCGACGAACAGGATCAGGTCGGGGTCGGCGGACAGCTCGCGCACCAGCTTGCGAATGCGCTCCTCGTACTGGCCGCGCAACGCGGTGCCCGCGAGCAAGGCGACGTGGTCGAGCGCGACCACCCGGACGTCCTTCAAGGCCGGGGGCACGTCCCCCGCGGCGACCCGCTGGGCCAGCCCCTCCACGATGGCCGTCTTCCCGACCCCGGCCTTCCCGATGAGGGCCGGATTGTTCTTGCTCTGGCGCAACAGGATGTCCACGACACGCGCGATCTCCGCGTCGCGGCAGCGCACCGGCTCCAGGTCCCCGCGATGCGCCTGCGCGGTGAGGTCCACGCCCACGCGCGCGAGCACCTCGCCCGATTCGAACAGTCCGGCAAAGGGATCGCCCATCGAATCACCCGGGCCGCAGGAACCGCATGTACCAATCGATGAGGGTATCGCCGAAGACGAACACCACCGTCGCCCCCATGGCCAGGAATACCCCGAACGGGACGTGACGCTTTCGCTTGCGCAGGAGCAGCAGGGGGACGTACACGGCGCTCCCGAACACCGACGCCGCGAACACGGTCAGCAGCACGCCCTTCCACCCGACGAACGCCCCCACCATCGCCATCATCTTGATGTCACCACCGCCCATCGCTTCTTCCTTGAACACCCACCCGCCCACCAGGCCCACCGCGTACAGCAAGGCGAAGCCCACGGCGGCGCCGAGCACCTTGTCGATGAAGCCCGGCACCCCAGCCGCCAGCGACAGGCCGAGGCCGATCAGCAGGCCAGCCCAGTTGTATTCGTCGGGAATGAGGTAGTGGCGTGCGTCGGTGATGGCGATGCCCAGCAGGATGGTGCCCAGCGCCGCGGCGGCGACGAAGCGGACCGACGGTCCGTAGGCCAGCATGGCCGTGACCCAGAGGATCGCGACGGCCGCCTCGATGACCGGGTACTGGATGGAGATCGGTTGGCCGCATCCGCGGCACCGGCCGCGCAGCACCAACCACGACACGACCGGAATGTTGTCCCGCCACTCGATCCGGCGGCCGCAGCGGGGGCAGCTCGAGGGCGGGCGAAACAGCGAGCGCTGCTTCTTGTCTTCCTTGGCGAGCCGCAGGATGCAGACGTTGAGGAAACTCCCGAAACAGAGCCCCAGGACGGCCGCGCCTCCGAGCAGAATCGGGTCAACGACCACGCGTCACCTCATAGAGCAGGATACCCGCCGCTACGGCGACGTTGAGCGACTCGGCGCCCTGGGTCAGCGGGATGGCGACCCGCTGCGCGGCGACGGCGTTGAGCTGCGGGCGGATTCCCGCGCCCTCGTTTCCGACGATGACCGCGATCGGCCCCGTTCCTCGTTCCCCGTCTCTCGCGCCCAACGCCTTGGGCAGCGGGACCCCGTCCGCCGCCGCGGCCCACAGGGTCACGGCATGCGTGCGCGCCCAGGCGATGAATCCGTTGTCGTCGAGCAGCACGACCGGATGGCGGAACGTCGCACCCATCGCGGCCCGCAGCGCCTTGGGGCTCGTCGGGTCCGCGGTGCCGCGCAGCACCACCGTGCCCGCAGCCCCCAGTGCGTGCGCCGTCCGGATGAGCGTGCCGACGTTTCCGGGATCCTGAACCCCGTCGATCACGAGCGCCACCGCACCCGGTCGCGGAGCGAAGTCGCTCGCGCTCCAGCGTCGCGGCTCGATCACGGCGATGATCCCCTGCGGTGTCTCGGTGTCGGCCAGTTGCGCGAAGCTGCGCGCGCCGATCTCCTCCACCTCGACCGCGTGCCGTTCGAGCTCCGCGACGAGCGCCGTGCCGCGGGCCGTGCGCGCCAGGTCGGGGGCGACCAGCGCACCTTTGAATGCGACCCCGGCCGCGAGGGCCTCCTCCACGAGCCGCACCCCCTCGATCAGGGCGAGCCCGCGTCGGCCGCGTGCCTTGCGGCGTTGGAGATCGCGGATCGTCGATGGCAGATTACTGGCGATGAGTATCCTCGGGCGTTCCGGGCCGCGGCCGCGCATTCAATATGCGAAGAAGCGTGGGAGGGGCGCTACGTGAAGATCGCCCTCACCATCGCGGGCTCGGACTCGGGCGGCGGAGCCGGCGTCCAGGCCGACCTCAAGACGTTCCATCAATTCGGCGTGTTCGGGACGAGCGTCGTCACCGCGGTGACGGCCCAGAACACGACCGGCGTGCGGAGCTGGGAGCCGGTCCCGGTCGACCTCGTGACCCGCCAGCTCGATGCGCTCGCCGAGGATCTTCCGCCCGCCGCCGTGAAGTCCGGCATGCTCGGCTCCGCCGCACTCGTCGAGGCGGTCGCCGCAGGTCTCGCGCGCTGGCGGCTCCCGAACTACGTGCTCGATCCCGTCATGGTCGCGACGTCGGGCGAGCGGCTGCTCGACCGCGATGCCGAGCGGCTCATCGCGCGACTGCTCGTGCCTCTCGCCGCGCTCGTCACGCCGAACCTCGACGAAGCCGAGGTCCTCGTCGGCGAGACCGTCCGCACACCCGACGCGATGGAGCGCGCTGGCCGGGCCCTGCTCGCGCTTGGCGCCAAGGCGGCGCTCGTGAAGGGCGGCCACCTCGCCGGCCACGAGGTGGTGGACGTTGTCGCGGTGGGCGGCGACGTGCGCCGGTTCACGCGGCCGCGCCTCGAGACGACCTCGACCCATGGCACGGGGTGCACGCTCTCCGCCGCCGTCGCCGCGGGTCTCGCGCTCGATCGCCCGCTCGAGCGCGCCGTGGCGGACGCCCTCGACTTCGTACACCGCGCCATGGCCGCGGCGCCCGGATTGGGCAAGGGCCACGGGCCCCTGAACCATTTCGTCCCGGCACCCCCGCGGCCGCCGACCGAGGGACTGTAGGTGCCCCGCCCCTTTCTCACGGCCCGCTGGTCGGACGTCGTCTTCCTCACGTTCGAGGCCCCGGAAGACCTCATCCGGCGCTCGATCCCGCCCGGCGTCGAGCCCGACCGCTGGAGCGGGGCGACACACGTCAGCCTGGTCGCATTGCAGATGTTCGATGTTCGGGTGATGGGCTGGCGCATCCCGGGCTACACCGCCCATCCGCAAGTGAACTTCCGCACCTACGTCCGGGTCGGCGGTGAGCGGGGCGTATGGTTCATCCGCCAGCTCGTGCCGAGCCGCGTGATCGCCGCCGTGGGCCGGCTCCGCTACGACGAACCGTTCTGGCCCACCGCGATCCGCCGCCGGGTGGTGGAAACCCAGACCGAGCGACGCGTCGAATACGCCGTGGGCCCGGAAGCGTTCGGCTGGCACGTGAGCGTGACCGGCTCGCGGGCGGCGCAGCTGCCGCCGCCCGGCTCGCCGGAGCACTGGGTCACCGAACGGGTCCTCGCCTGCCGCGCCCGGCCGGACGGCAGGCTCGGCGTGTTCCGCGTCGCGCATCCGCCCTGGGCGGTGCGGGCCGTCCGGGCGGTGGACTACCGATTCGACTTTGGATCGCTGTACGGGGCGGACTGGGAGTTCCTGAACCGCGCCGGGCCGGCAGCGGTCGTGTTCGCCGACGGGTCCGACGTGGCCGTCTACCCGCCTACGGATTCCACCAGTACGGGACTTTGACGAGGAAAATTCGGAGAACGGTGAGCAGCGTGCGCGGGGCGAGGTCCCGCTTCAGAGCCGTTTCAGCACCCCCCGGATCAGGCGCTCCAGCTGGCCCGCCACCTGCTTCCCCGCCTCGAGCACTTCGACATGCGACAGCTTCTGCGACGACAGCCCGGCTGCCACGTTCGTGATGCTCGAGAACCCGAGACAGCGGATCCCCCGCGCCCGGGCCGCGATCACTTCCGGCACCGTCGACATGCCCACCGCGTCGGCCCCGAGCCGCTCGAGCATCCGGATCTCGGCCGGCGTCTCGAACGAAGGGCCGAGCAGCGCGGCATACACACCCTCATCGAGCGGGATCCGCTCCGCCTGCGCGACCGCGCGTGCGTGCGTGCGTAGCGCCGGGTCGTACGGGTCGCTCATGTCCGGGAAGCGCTCATCGCCGTCCTCCACCGGTCCGATCAACGGGTTGCCGTGCATCAGGTTGATGTGGTCGGCGATCAGCATCAGCGTGGGTGGCCGGAAAGTGTGGCGGATCCCGCCGGCGGCATTCGTGACGACGAGCGCGGTGATGCCCAGTTGCGCGAATACGCGCGTCGGGAGCGCGGCGACGGCGGGCGCGTGACCCTCGTACAAATGAAAGCGGCCGCTCTGCACGAGCACGGGAATGCCGTCGAGCGTGCCACCTACCAGCTCACCCTTGTGGCCGGGTGCGCCGGGCTCGGGGAATCCCGGGATGGCCTTGTACGGAATGCGCACCGGATCGGCCACCGCATCGGCCACGCCGGCGAGCCCGGAGCCGAGCACGATCGCGACGCGGGGCTTGAGCGTGCCGAGTCGTTTGGCGACGGCGTCCGCCGCAGCTCGGATCCCGTCGCTCACAACAGGATCCCCGCGAGCGTGGCGGACAGGAAGTTCGCGAGCGTCCCCGCGATCATGGCGCGAAACCCGAGGCGGGCGAGGTCGTGCTTGCGCTCCGGCACGAGCGCGCCGATCCCGCCGATCTGGATGCCCACCGAGCTGATGTTCGCAAACCCGCACAGGGCGAAGGTCGCGATGGTGAAGGAGAGCGGGTCGAGCTGGGCCTTGAGATCCGCCAGGTCCTTGAACGCGATGAACTCGTTCAGGACCATGCGCTCGCCGAGCAGGCTGCCGATGGCGCCCGAGTCGTGCCACGGCACGCCCATCGCGAACGCGATCGGCCGGAAGATCCAGCTGAGGACGGTTTGGACGTTCTCCGGAAACCAGGCGACCCGGCCGTGCACCCAGCCGAAGCCGCCGTTGACCAGCGCGACCAGAGCGATAAAAGAAACCAGCATGGCGATGACATTGAGCATCAAATGGAGCCCGTCGGTGGTGCCCCGCGCGGCGGCGTCCACCACGTTGACATCGGTGCGCGGGATCTCTACTCGTACTCCCCCGAGTGTTTGCGGGGTTTCGGTCTCGGGCTCGATGATCTTTGCCATCATGATCGTGCCCGGCGCCGTCATGATCACGGCGGTGAGCAGATGTCGCGCTTCGATCCCCATGGCGATGTAGGCCGCCATGATCGATCCCGACACGTGCGCCATCCCCGCCGTCATGACGGTCATCAGCTCCGAGCGCGTCATCCCGGGCAGGAACGGGCGGACGGTGAGCGGGGCCTCGGTCTGGCCCATGAAGATCGACGCCGCGACGTTCAGGCTCTCGGCGCCACTGGCCCGCATCACCTTGTTCATCGCGATCGCGAACGCCTTCACGACGAGCTGCATCACACCGAGGTAGTACAGGATCGCGAACAACGCCGAGACGAAGATGATGGCGGGGAGCACTTGAAACGCGAACACGATGCCGAGGCTCGAGTGCTGCTTGCCGAGCTCCCCGAACACGAACTCCGACCCTTTGTATGAGAAGCTCAAGATCGCCTTGACGACGTCGCCGAGATCCGTGAACAGGGTCTGGCCGAACGGGACGAGCAGCACGAAGATCGCGAACGCGAGCTGCAGGCCGACCCCCCACCCCACCACGCGCCAGCTGATCGCCCCGCGGTGGCGCGACAACGCGATGCCGATTCCCAGAATGAGCGCGATCCCGAACATGCCGGTGAGGCGTTGCGGAATCGAGCGGGGCGTGGCCTGGGGCAGCGGCGCCGGCAGGGGTGCGGGTGACCGGGGGGCGCTCTGCGCCCCCGTCGGCGGGTGCGGTCGCACCGCGCCCTGGACCGTATTCCACACGAAGCGTGGCACCGTAAAGACCGCGAGCGCGCACCCGAAGGTGACCGCGAAGGCGAGGATGGTACGGGTGGGGCGCAGCGCCATTAGAGAGCCTCCAGTTCGCTCTGCACGCGGGACACCAACGCCACCTTCTCGAACTCCGGGAGAAACGCGCTCTCACACGCGTTGAGCACCACGCGCGCGAGGTCCGTCTGGGTGAGGCCCAGAGCGCTCTGGCGACGAAATACTCGTCGGTGAGCGAGATGCCGTCCATCAGCCGCCCATCGGTACTCAACGTCACGACCACGCCCTGGTCGAGATACCGCTTGAACGGATGCTCGGCGAGGGACGGCACGGTGTGGGTGTGGAGATTGCTCGTGAGGCACATCTCGAGGGGAATCTTGCGCTCGATCACGTAGTCGAGCAGCGCGGGGTCTTCGCCCAGTCGCGTGCCGTGGCCGATCCGCTGGGCCCCGCACTGGTGCAGTGCCTGGTGGATGGAATCGGGACCGTCCCCCTCCCCGGCATGACAGGTACACGCCATCCCGTGCTGCGCCGCGTATGCGAACGCGGGCGCATGGTCGCGGGCCGGGAAGCCCCGCTCCGCGCCCGCCAGGTCGAACGCCACGACGCCCGCCGCCCGGTAGTCCGCCGCGGCGCGCGCCAGCTCGAGGGACTCAGACGGCGCGCGCGTGCGGATGCCGCACACGATCACCCCGACCTTGGCGCCCGTCTCCCCCTCGCCACGCTTGATTCCGGCGAGGGGGGCCTCGATCGCCTGCGCCAGGGTGAGCGCCGGCCGGTGCAGCAGGGGCGAGTAGCGCACCTCGACGTAGCGCACCCCGTCCGCGGCCGCGTCCAGCACGAATTCGTACGCGATGCGCTCGAGCGCGGCCGCCGTCTGCATCACCGACAAGGTGATCTCGTACTTCGTGAGGTACTCCTCGAGATTCTTGGCGTGCTTCACGTACAGCGCCTGCGCCAGCCCGTCGGCCGTGTCGGCCGGGAGCCGGATGCCCTGAGCGCGCGCCAGCTCCAGCATGGTCGTGGGACGGAGGCAGCCGTCCAGGTGGACGTGCAACTCCGCCTTGGGCCAGCGTCGCAGCGCGTCTTTGGACAGGCGGGGCGGGCCCTGGCGGGCGCTCACCACCACGCGGAAGATCGCGCCGCCTTCTCGCACGGGATCGGCCGCGTCCACCGGGCGGCCGACACCGTCGGTCACGTACGCCGCGCCGCGCCCCACGAGCTCCGCAAGCTCGCGGTCGAGCACCTCGACCGCGTCGCGCACGCTGGCGCCGGGCGCCACGCTCACGGGCCGCTCGTTTACGAAGACGCGGATCACCGGCCGCCCCCTGCGCGATGCAGGCGCCGGTCGTCCGGGGCCGCGATCGGCTGGCGCAGCACGGCGAGATACTGGATGAGGGCGTCGAGATCGGTGGCGCCGACGTCGCCCGACGTCGCGCCCCGCAGCATGGTGTAGCCGCTCCCGCCGGACGCCAGGAAATCGCTCACCGCCACGGTGTAGCGCTGGCCGTCGTGCACGCCCTTGCCGTCGGCGAGCCGCAGCTGCTTGATTCTCCGGCCCGCGGGCTTGCGGGGGTCGTACCACAGCTCGATCCCCGCGACGTGCGCGTCCGGGTGATCGCCCGCGAGCGCATGCTCGAGCGCTTGCTTCAGGACCTTGCCCGACACGACGACCCGTAGCAAGCGGTTCTGAAACGGCTCGACCCGGAACAGGTCGCCGTACGTGGCGAGCCCGGCGCCGAGATCGGCCCGGATACCGCCGTTGTTGACCAACGCGACGTCGGTCTTGGCGATGTTGCGCTGGGCGTCCGCGATCAGCCGCCCGAGCCCGTACTCGTCGCCGGTGCGCCGCAGCTCGATCCCGAACCGCGCGACCGGCCGGTCCGTGATCGTGGCGACAGACTGCCGGTCCAGGCGGAGCGCGTCGGCGAGGTCCGGATCGAGACGGACGCGATCGGTGAACGGTGTCTCGATCCGGGCACGCACCTCACGCCGCGCCCCGCCCACCCGCACGACGTCCACCACGGCGATGCCGGCTCCCGACGAGCGCGCCTGCACGATCGGGATGCCGTTCACCACGGTGTTCACCAGCGAGTGCGTATGACCGCTGACGATCAAGTCCACGGAGCCGGAATCGAGCCCGCGGGCGAGGTCGATGATCTCGCCGTGACACGCCCCGGATCCGAGCGACTCGGCCGCGCCGTCGCCGTCGCAGAACGCGCCCACGTGCGCCGCGATGATCACGTAGCTCGCCGCCGCCCGAGCCAGCGGCAGCACGCGGCGCACCGCCGCCACCCCGTCGCCGAACGCGAGGCCCCGCACGTTGCGCGGCGCCGTGGTCTCGGGTGTCGCCCGCAGGGCGAGTCCGATCACCGCCACGCGCACACCGTCGCGCTCCACCACGGCGAACGGCTCGGCCCAAGCGGGTCGGGCCGTACCCATGGAATCGGTGATGTTCGCCGCCACAAAACGGTAGCGCGCCTCGGCCATCCGGGCGCGCAGCGTGTCGACACCCCAGTCGAACTCGTGGTTCCCGATCGCGGCGGCATCGATCCCGAGCGCGTTGAGCGCCGCGATCACCGGCCGGCCGAAATTGAAGTTGGAGACGGGCGTCCCCTGCATTTGGTCTCCGGCGTCGAGCCGGATGCTGGTGCAGAAACACGCGCGCGCCAGGCTGTCGAGCCACGGCTTCAGCGCCGCCGCTCCACCGACGGGCCGCCCGCCGGACCAGGGCCATACCTGCGGCTCGAGTGCGCCGTGGAAGTCGTTGATCGCGAGCACCCGCAGCAGCGTGCTGTCCGGTCGAGACGCCGTGGGCGCGCCCGGCGCGAACGCCTGGCGCAGGACGGCCTGGGCGTCGGCCGGCACGATCGACCAGCTGGGCGAATAGGGGCTCGGGGCGCTGACGTGCCCGGCCGCCCGGATCTCGGCGACCAGCAGGTCGCGGATCGACTCGCCCCGGTCGTACACGACGCGCGCGCCGTGCAGCATGGTGTACCCGCCGCCGCCCGATTGACGGTAGCTGTTCAGGGCGAGGGTGAAGCTGTCCGCCGGCGTGACGCTGTGGCCCTGGAAGGCGAGCCCGCGGATGCGTCGGCCCGGCAGCTGGGTCAGGTCGATCGTGTAGGTCACGCCGCTGACGACGTCGAAGCTGAAGCCCGGTACGCTGTCGTTGATCAGCGGCGCGCCGGGCTGATACGTGCGGAAGTAGCGGGCCGACTGTTCGAGATACGCCTTGAGCTGGTTCCCGGAGATGCGAACGGCACGGAGCGTGTTCTGATAGGGATAGATCCCCGCCACGTCGCGCTCCCGTACCTCGCCTTCGGGGAGGCCTGCGTTCGGGTCGAAGTCGGCCGCGGCCGAGAGATCGGCGCCGGCCCGGCGGCGCTGTACGTCATTGATGAAATCGAGGAGCGGTGTGTCTTCCGTGCGCCCATACCGCGCGGCGAAGCCCGCACCCGCCGTGCCGAGCGGCGTCGCCGCCCAGGCGCGGACCCGCTCGTGCGCCGCGGTGAAGCGTCGCACGAAGCGCGGCTGCTCGGGGACGGCTGCGAGCGGGATCAGGTCGGACCGCACCGATGCCACGCGGTAACCGCCCGTCCCCTTCACCAGCCACACCTGCACCACCGCCAGACTGAGCGCGAAGTTGCGCGGCTGCACGAAGTGCACGTCGTTGAGGACGTACTCCCGGAGCTCCTTGTGGCTGTGTCCCACGATCACGACGTCCGGGCGGGGCACCACGCCGGCCAGGCTCAGCGCGGCGTTCTCGGCGCCGACGCCGGTCGTGTCGTACGACGACGGCTCGTCGAGCCCGCTGTGGATCAGCACGACTTTGAGATCGACACCCGCGTCCTCCAGCCGCCGGAGCGCGAGCGGCGCCGTCTCGTCGATCCGGCGCACGCGGATCCGGCCCCCCAACTGACTCCGGTCCCATACCATCACCCCGGGCGTCGTGAGTCCGGTGATGCCGACCTTCACGCCGCCGCGCACCGCCACGACGTAGGGCGCGTAGACGAGCGTGTCGCTCGCCCCCTGGAAGATGTTGGCGGAGACGTAGCGGTAGGTGGCGTCCGCGGTGGCGCGCGCCAGCACGTCGCGCCCGAAATCGAAGTCGTGGTTCCCGGGAGTGGCCGCGTCGTACTGCATGGCGTTGAGCGCGTCCACCACCGGGTGGGGGCGCTGTGAATCGCGCTGCGCGAAGTACGCGGCGAACGGGTTGCCTTCGACCAGATCGCCGGCGTCCACCAGCACGACCTGGTCCGGGTATTGCGAGCGCAGGGACTCGAGCACCGTGGCCGCGCGCGCGAGCCCTCCCGGCGCGGCGGCGTCCCGGACGTAGTCCCACCCCAGGACGCGCCCGTGCACATCGGTCGTCGCGACGATCACGACGTGGGCACTATCGGAACGGGGAGACGAGGGAGGAGCGACGGGTTGTTGGACGGCCAGCAGCGCCACGAGCACGTGCATAGTGCGCTGAAAATTGCAAAGGGCGCGGGGGTTGCGCTACCTTGACGTCGCCATGAGCGAGCCCGCGACGCACCGGATTCTCGTCGTCGACGACGAGGCCGACATCACGGCACTCGTGGCGTATCATCTCGCCAAGGCGGGCTACCGCGTGACGACGGCCGCGAACGGGCGTGACGCGCTCCGGGCGGCGCGTGAGGAGCGGCCCGACCTGGTGGTGCTCGACTTGATGCTGCCCGGCGTGTCGGGCTACGACGTGCTCGCCGAGCTGCGCCGCCGCGAGGAGACGAAGGACTTGGGCGTCATCCTGCTCACCGCCCGCAAGGACGAGCCCGACCGCATCAAGGGCCTCTCGCTCGGCGCCGACGACTACCTCCCCAAGCCGTTCTCGCCGCAGGAGCTGGTGCTCCGGGTCGGGGCCGTGCTCCGGCGGCTCGCGGCCCCCGCCGTCGCGGCGGGCGGGCGGGTCACGGCGGGATCGATCGTGCTGGACCGGAGCGCGCACCGCGTGACCGTCGCCGGCAGCGAAATCGAGCTCACGGCGACGGAGTTCAAGCTGCTGCGCACCCTCATCGAGCGCGAAGGCCGGGTCCAGACTCGCGCGCAGCTGCTCGAGGCGGTGTGGCAAGCCCATCCCGACATCCAGACCCGCACGGTGGACATGCACGTCCAGCGGCTGCGCCAGAAGCTCCGCGCGGCCGGCGATTGCATCGAGACCGTCCGGGGCACGGGCTACCGCTTCCGCCGCTCCGAGCCGCGCAGCCGCAAACGCCCGTGAAGCTCGCCATGCGGCTGTTCCTCACGACGAGCCTCCTGGTCGCCATGGCCGTGGCCAGCCTGGCGGTCGCCGCGGACCGGTTGCTGCGGCGCTACCTCGAAGACGAGGTGGCCCGCGGCCTCGAGCACGAGGGGCGTCTGGTTGGAGCGCTGCTGCCCGGGGACTCGCTGCGCTGGCCCGACTTCGCACGAGAGCTCGGAAGCCGGATCGGTCACCGCGTGACGCTCGTCGACCCCCGGGGTG